>QNYZ01000002.1 GCA_003973265.1 Deltaproteobacteria bacterium
GACGATTGGCGAAGACGGCGATCTGTAGATCGGCCGGGACGTGGTCTATTTTTCCATCCAGGGGACCGGAGACGAGGCCGAAATTATCCGCCTCGGTAAGGAAAAAAAGGTAATTCTCCAAACCGAAGACTGGACGATTATTCCGCTGGAAAATCTCATTGCCCAGGATGCCGATGTCATCATGCAGGTGCGCAGCCTTAAAGAGGCCGAGACCGCCTTCGGTATCCTCGAAAAAGGGGTGGGACATATTCTGCTGCATCCTTCTGATACCGCATCACTCAAAACGGCCCTGGCGGCCCTCAAGTCAGAAGGGGAAAACACGCCTCTGACGGCGGCAGATATTATTTCCGTGGTTCCGGCAGGGATGGGAGACCGGGTATGCGTGGATACCTGCACGAACATGGTCGCCGGTGAGGGGATGCTGGTGGGCAACAGCAGCAGCGCACTTTTCCTGATCCATTCGGAAAGTATCGATAATCCCTACGTGGCGCCCCGTCCGTTTCGGGTCAACGCCGGCGCGGTACATGCCTACACCCGGGTGCCCGGGGGAAAGACCCGCTATCTTTCCGAGCTGTGCGCCGGCGATGATGTGCTTATCGTCGATTACACCGGCCGGGCAACGGTGGGAACCATCGGACGGCTGAAGATCGAAAAACGGCCGCTGATGCTGGTGACAGCGAGAATTGACGACCGCACGGTCAGCACGATCGTCCAGAATGCCGAGACGATTCGCCTTACCCGGCCCGACGGCGGCGCGGTGTCGGTAGTCAAGCTCAAAGAGGGTGACGAGGTTATGGTCGCCGTGGAAACGGCCGGGCGTCATTTCGGCCATAAGATCGACGAAACCATCACGGAGAAATAGATAGCGATGTCGGACAGCAACCTGTCAGCCCAGTCCGGGATTCGGGGCCGGATCGATGCGCATACGGCCCTGTACGCGGTCCTGGGAAATCCGGTGGCCCACAGCCTGAGCCCGGTGATGCATAATGCGGCCTTTGCCCGGACCGGACACAACGGCGTGTACGTGGCCTTTGCGGTATCCGATCCGGGGGCGGCCGTGGCCGGTCTTAGGGCCCTTGGAATCGCCGGCGCCAGCGTGACGATACCGTTCAAGACCGAGGTGATCGGTCATCTCGACCAGCTTGATCCCGTGGCGGCCGCCATCGGCGCGGTGAACACCATTGTCAATCGGGCGGGACGCCTGACCGGCTACAATACCGACGGCAGTGGCGCGGTGCGCGCCCTGACCGGCGCAACACCGGTAAAAGACCAACGCATTGCCGTGATCGGCGCCGGGGGTGCCGCCTGTGCAATTTCACACGCCCTGGCGGAAAAAGGGGCGCGGGTGGTCATTGTCAACCGCTCCGCAGCACGGGGAGAAGCGCTGGCCCGACGGGTGGGGGCTGATTTTGTGCCGTTGGCCGATTTTAACGGCGGCCGCTGCGAGGTACTGATCAATACGACTCCGGTGGGGATGGTGCCGGACATCGATGGGATACCTGTTGATGAAAAAGTGCTGCGGCCCGGCATGGTGGTGATGGATGTGGTCTACAATCCGCAAAAAACCCGGCTGCTGTACGCGGCCGGGCGTATCGGCTGCCGGACGGTCAGCGGTGTGGAGATGTTTGTCTGCCAGGGAGCGGCCCAGTTCGAATTGTGGACGGATCGGCCGGCCCCCGTTGACATGATGCGGGCCGTGGTGACCGATGCCCTGCAAAACGTGAAAAATCAGCCATGATCGATATTCAAGCGAATGGCATTAACGACAGCCGGGTATCGATTCCCGGTTCCAAGAGTTATACGCACCGGGCCCTGGTGGCGGCGGCACTCTCCAATGGGTATTGCCGGATCGGCAATCCTCTGGACAGCGAGGATACCCGCCTGACCGCTGAAGCGTTGCGCTGCTTGGGCGTTGCGATCCAGCCTTTTGAATCCGGACTGGTCGTTCACGGCAGGGGCGGACGGTTCGCGACGTGGGATCCGCCGGTGGAATTGAACAATTCCGGGACGTCCATGCGCTTGCTGACCGCGCTGGCCTCGGTGGGGACGGGCCGCTATGTTTTGACCGGCTCGGACCGGATGCGGCAGCGACCGCTGGGGGATCTGGTTAATGCGTTGATTCAGGTGGGCGTCGATGTCGAATCAGTTCACGGCAACGGCTGTCCGCCCGTAGCGGTCATGGGCGGCACCCTGACGGGAGGGCAGGTATGGGTCGATTGTCATATCAGCAGCCAGTACCTGTCGGCACTGCTTTTCGTGGCGCCGCTTGCACCGCTGGGCATGGATATCCGTGTTCGTACCGATCCGGTTTCCACCCCCTATATCGATATGACCCTGGCGGTGATGGAAAGGTTCGGGATTCGGGTGGACCGTGACGGATATCGAAGGTTCCGTATTGCAGGGCGGCAACGGTACCGCGCGGCGGATCTGGCCATCGAACCGGATGCGTCCAATGCCGGTTACTTCTGGGCGGCCGCGGCCATTACCGGCCGGACGGTCAAGGTGGCGGGGCTCGATACCGATTCCCGCCAGGGAGATATCGGATTTGTCGAGGTCCTGGCCCGGATGGGGTGCACGGTCACCCGTGACCCGGACGGCATAGCCGTTACCGGCGGAAAATTAACCGGCCTGGACGTGGATATGTCCCGCATGCCCGACCTGGTACCGACTCTGGCCGTGGTGGCGGCCTTTGCCCGGGGCCGAACGACCATCCGGAATGTCGCCCACTTAAAAGCCAAGGAGAGTGACCGGCTTTCGGCCGTCACCACCGAGCTGCGAAAAATGGGGATCGAGGCCGAAAGCGATGACGATTCCCTTACCGTCGTGGGCGGCCGCGCCCATGGCGCCGTTGTCGATACCTACGACGACCACCGCATCGCCATGAGTTTTGCCGTGGCCGGGATAAAAGTGCCGGGGGTGAAGATCCGCAATGAAGGCTGCGTGACCAAATCATTCCCCGGTTTCTGGAAAGTCTTTGGCGGGCTGTATCGAAAATGAATGTCTTCCTGATCGGATATCGCTGCACGGGCAAAACCAGCGTTGGAAGAGAAATGGCCGATTTTCTGAAATACCCGTTTGTCGACACCGATGCGCGGGTTGTGGTCCACGACGGCCGTCGTATTGACAGGATCGTGCGCGAAGACGGCTGGCCGGCCTTCCGTCTTCTGGAAAAAGAGGTGGTCGGAGCCGTTTGCGCCGCCGACGGCCAGGTGATCGCCACCGGCGGCGGTGTTGTGCTCGATGCCCACAATGTGGCCCGGATGAAACGGACCGGCCGGGTAGTCCTGCTGACGGCACAAATACCGACGATCCTGCGGCGGATGCGGGAAGATGCCGGCACGGCCGGGATGCGGCCGGCGCTGAGCACCGGAAAAGATCTGGAAACCGAAATCCGCCAGACTTTGACCCGGCGGCAGCCGCTATACGAAGCTGCCATGGATATCCGTGTTGTCACCGATTCCCGGCCGGTCGGGGAAATTACACGCGATATTGTTGCCCGGCTTGGCCTTGAACCTGCCTGAACCGGATTCCTTTTTGAGATTCCCCGCAAAGTTTATCTTGAAGTCTGCCCGTCTGCGGGATATGAAATACGCCGACACAGCAGGTGTTTCATTAAATCGATAAAGACCAATACGTTAAAGGAAGATACCGATGTCAAGTACCTTCGGGACGCTTTTTCGCGTCACCACCTTTGGTGAATCCCATTGCCGGGGCGTCGGCGCCGTAATCGACGGCTGCCCGTCGAACATGCCGCTGACCGAGGCCGATATTCAGCCGCAACTCGACCGGCGGCGGCCCGGGCAGAGCCGGCTTTCCACTGATCGCAGCGAGGCCGACACGGTCACCATCCTGTCCGGGGTGGAAAACGGCAGAACCCTGGGCACGCCGGTGGCCCTGCTGGTGGCCAACAAAGACCAGCGTCCCGGGGATTATACCGCCATGCGCGATATTCCCCGCCCGTCTCATGCCGATTTTACCTATCAGGAAAAATACGGCATCCGGGCGGCCAGCGGCGGCGGCCGGTCCAGTGCCCGGGAAACCATCGGGCGGGTGGCGGCCGGTGCCGTGGCGGAAAAATATCTGCGTGAAACATTCGGTGTCGAGATCGTTGCCTGGGTCAGCGGGGTGGGAACCATCACGGCCCCCTGGCCGGATATGGATACGATCGGTCGGGATCAAGTGGACAATAATCCGGTCCGGTGCCCGGACGTATCCATAGCGGCAGAAATGATCGGCCGGGTTGAACAGGCCAGGGCCGACAAAGATTCCGTGGGCGGCATCGTCTCCTGTGTCTGCCGCCATCTGCCCGTGGGGCTGGGCGAGCCGGTTTTTGATAAACTCGAAGCGCGCCTGGCCCAGGCCATGCTGTCGATCCCGGCCACCAAGGGATTCGAGGTCGGCTCCGGGTTTGCCGGGGCCCGGATGAGCGGATCGGCGCACAACGATCCTTTCGTGAAAAAAGGCAGCGGGTTGGGGACGGTGACCAATCACAGCGGGGGCATCCAGGGGGGCATCTCCAACGGCGAGCCCCTCTTTTTCCGGGTGGCCTTCAAACCGCCGGCCACCATCGGTATTCCCCAGAAAACCGTTGATTTCAGCGGCAATGACGTCGTTCTCGAGGCCGGGGGGCGGCATGATCCCTGTGTGGTTCCCCGGGCGGTTCCCATCGTGGAAACCATGGCGGCGCAGGTGCTGGCCGATCTGGCTCTCTGCCAGAAGCGTCTGGCCGGGCATCGGAGTGGCGGGTCGAGATGAAACAGATTTCAACCATCGGTATCATCGGATTCGGCCGCTTCAGTCGTTTGATGGTCCGCTACCTGTCCAGGGACCTGACGGTAACGGTCTGCGACCGGCAGCACCGGGTGGAAGCAATTGCAGAGCTGGGCGGACGCGGGGGGTCGCTGGCGGAAACCTGTGCCTGCGATATCGTCATTCCGGCGGTGCCCATCTCGGCCATGCGGTCGATCCTTACGCGGATGGCCCCCCTGCTCGGTCCGGATACCATCGTGCTCGATGTCTGTTCGGTCAAGGTCTACCCGGTCAAATGGATGATGGAGCGTCTGCCGTCACAGGCCGCCATCCTGGCGACGCATCCCATGTTCGGCCCTGACAGCGCCGCCGACTCTCTGGTCGGCCGGAAGATTATTCTCTGTCGTCAACGGATTGATATCGAGCGATATCATTGTATCCGTGATTATCTTCAATCGCGGAAACTGGCGATTATCGAGACGACACCGGACGAACACGATCGGCAAATGGCCGCTTCCCTGGCCTTGACCCATTTTATCGGGCGATCGCTGGCCGAATATGGCGCCGCGCCCCTCGACATTGATACCGAAGGGTATCAGCGTCTGCTCTATACCCTTGAGACGGTAACACACGATACCTGGGAACTGTTCGTTGATATGCACAAATTCAACCCCTATGCCCGGGATGTGCGGGATCGGTTCCGGACGGCAGTGGAACGGATTAATGCACAGCTTGGGAGCGCGCAGCCCTGATGCCCGGAAAAACCGATATGAATGATTCAGCTGAGTCGATCCTCGTTACTGGCGGCGGCGGCTTTTTGGGCGCCGCCATCGTTTCGATGCTGGTGGAACAGGGCGTCCGGGTGCGCAGCTTTGCCCGTGGATTGTACCCGGATCTGGCGGCGATGGGTGTTGAGCAGGTTCAGGGTGACCTGCGGGATGCGCGGGCCGTATTCGCCGCCTGTGAAGGGATCGATGCAGTCATTCATACGGCGGCGAAAGCGGGTGTGTGGGGCGCGTTTGATGATTATTTTGCAGTCAATGTCACCGGTACCGAAAATGTGATTGCCGCCTGCCGTCATCACCGGGTTGCACGCTTGATCCATACGAGTTCACCCAGTGTGGTGTTTACCGGAAGGGATCAGGCCGGCGTCGATGAGTCGGCGCCGTATTCCGAAAAATACGAAACACCGTATCCGGCCACCAAGGCCCGGGCGGAAAAAATGGTCCGAAACGCGGGCCGGGGTAAATTATTGACCCTTTGCATCAGGCCCCACCTGATCTGGGGGCCGAAAGACAACCATCTGGTCCCCCGGATCATTCGGCGTGCCCGCCGGCTTAAACGGATCGGGGACGGGACCAATCTGGTGGACACCGTCTATATTGACAATGCCGCCCGGGCCCATGTTCTTGCGGCCCGACGGCTGAAGGAAAATCCATCCCTGTCGGGCAACGTTTATTTCATCAGCCAGGGCGAACCGGTCCCCTTGTGGGAAATGGTGGACCGTATTCTGCAGGCAGCGGGAAAAGATCCGGTGCGGGGCAGCCTGTCGCCCCGTATGGCCTGGCGGGTGGGCGCCGGGCTTGAACGGCTATACCGATGGCTGCGTCTGCCGGGCGAACCACTGCTGACCCGGTTTGTGGCTACAGAGTTATCCACCGCCCACTGGTTCAATATCGATGCCGCCCGGCGGGATCTGGGGTATGCGCCGCTTGTTTCCACCGAAACGGGGCTGGACCGGCTGGCCTGCTGGCTGAAACAGTACCCGATCCGCTGAGCCTATTTTTTTTGATACCCTGCCGGGATTTGAAAAAGATTTTCGGCCAGGGCTTTCTGTTCAATTTTGGTTAATGTGGTGGTGGTTTGACCGTTCATCATGGACGTGACGGTCTTGACCGGGAAGCCGTCCAGATCGGTCATCATGGCGGCGATGTTCATCTGTTTCAGCATCGGATTCCGATTAAACAGGCCTGCCACCTTCTTGCCGATTGTCATCAGCTCCGCATAGCCGGGTACTTTTTTGGAAACCCAGTATTCGCTATGCATCATCATGATCTTAACCAGGTATTTTCTGCAGGGATACCCGGCGATTTCTTTCGTTTCTCCGGTGGGCACCACCGTTAACCGGCCCATCATCTTTTTTAACATCCCCTGCAACGCCTCTGACTCCTTGGCTTCCATTTTCGGCATGCCCATGCCGGCCAGGTTTATCTCCCTGTAGGTTTTGGCTTGGGGGTCGATCTGGTACATCACCCCGGTATCGTAGTTGGTGATGATGATGCGGTCAGCCGTCTCGGCTCTTGAGGCATGCTCCGTCAGGTAATTTCTGACAGTCTGGGGCCCATCGGTCTGGCCGGGAACGCCCTGACTCACCTGGGTCGATTCGAAATAGATCCCCGCCCCGGCCAATGGAACAGAGGCAAGCAGGGCAACGAAAAGAACACTCAAAATTTTCAGCGGTTTTGTCATGTTCATCAGATCCTCCTATAACGTTGATGGCTATTGAAAAACAGGGGCGACAATGGACGATATTATAAAGATCAGATCGCCAATTGCACGATCGAACGCCATTTTTTCCGTGCTTTTTTTTTATGCGCCGCATACAATTGTTCCAATCCTGTATCATAAAAAACGCCTGCACCAAACAACTGAAATCTGGAGTCGCCATGGATCTCCCTCAAAACCTCACGCAACTGGGGTTATCCCGATATGAAATCAATACCTATCTGGCTCTGGTGGGACATCACCCCGTCAACGGATCCCGGCTGAGCCGTATCTCCGGTATTCCCCGGGCCCGGATCTATGATGTTCTGCGCGGTCTTACCGATAAAGGTTTCGTGGTGGAAGCCGGAGACGGCCTGTATGTCCCCCTGCCTCCCGAAGAATTTGTCAAAAGACTGCGGCATTCCTTTTCAAGCATTCTCGGCATCCTGGAAGAGAAGATCGAAGCCGCGTCCACGACGACGCGTTATGACTATGTCTGGAGCATCCGGGGGTACGACAAAGTAATCGACAAAGCCCGGGAGATGATCGGTTCGGCCCGAAAAGATATTTATACCCGACTCTATCCTTCCGAGGGGAATATCCTTTGCCGGGATCTGGAAAAGGCGACCGCCGATGGTGTTTCCGTAAAGTATATTTCCATGGGGCCATGCCCGGTGACCGTGGACCTTTACGTGGTTCATCCGGAACCGGAACAGATCGAAGCCGATCATGGTGGCCGGACCTTTGATCTGGTGGTTGATAAAAAGGAACTGCTTGTCGGGCTGTTTGAAAAGGGGAAGGCCGACCGGTCACCGATCAACTGGGCCAAAAATCACTGGTTCGTGATCACGATACGGGACAGCCTGCGCCACGACTTTTATCACTATATTCTCCATGCGCTATACCAGAAAAAGGGGCTGCTCACCCGGCGTGAAAGGGCCCTGTACGAAAAGATCACCCGGGACCTGTAAAAGGGGAGGGACCGCATATTCAGCAATGGAGCCGAGAAAAAAAGTTGACGGATAAATAGTGGATATGATAATGTTACCCTGTTGGTAGCAACTGATGCCGGGCTATGAATAGCGCCGGGACAACATTCAGGCCGCCCAACCGGCGATGTTGGCAAATATCTGATCGATTCGTATCTACCCGAACAGGAGAATCAAGATGAGCAATGAACCCTATCCCAAAATGGTGACCTCTCTTCCCGGTCCGGCGGCCAAGGCTGTGCTGGCCAAAGACGATCGCTATATCTCCCCGTCCTATACCCGGGGCTATCCGCTGGTGATCGATCGGGGAAGGGATGTGGTGGTGACCGATGTTGACGGAAACCGGTTTCTCGATTTTACCAGCGGGATCGCCGTCTGCAATACGGGCCATGCCCATCCCGAGGTGGTGAAAGCCATCATCGATCAGGCAGAGAAATTTTTGCACATGTCCGGGACGGATTTTTATTATGCGGCCCAATCGGAGCTGGCCGAGAAACTGGCCCGGATTTCGCCCGGCGAACGCGACCGGCGGGTGTTTTACAGCAATTCGGGGGCCGAATCCATCGAAGCTGCCCTGAAACTGGTACGCTATCACACCCGGCGGACGCGGGTAATCTCTTTCTTCGGTTCGTTTCACGGCCGTACCATGGGCGCGCTTTCCCTGTCTGCGTCCAAATCCATCCATGAGAAGGGCTTTGCCCCCATGGTGCCGGGGATCACCCATGTTCCCTATGCCTATTGCTACCGCTGTCCGTATCACCTCACCTATCCACAGTGTAACACCTCGTGTGTGGACTGGATCCGGGAGGATCTGTTCAAACGCGCCCTGCCGCCGGAGGAGGTCGCCGCCATTTTCGTGGAGCCGATCCAGGGGGAGGGCGGATATATCGTACCGCCGAAAAGCTTTCATCAAAAGCTGAAGGAATTATGTGACGATTACGGTATTCTTTACGTGGCCGACGAAATTCAAACCGGTATGGGCCGGACCGGTAAGATGTTTGCCTGCGACCATTTCGGTATTGATCCGGATATTTTCACCATTGCCAAGGGGATTGCCTCCGGTATGCCCCTGGGCGCCATGCTGGCCCGGCATGACATCATGGACTGGGTACCCGGGTCGCATGCGTCCACGTTCGGGGGAAATCCCATCAGTTGCCGGGCGGCCCTGGTCACCATCGATCTGCTGACAGGCGGTCTGGTGAAAAACGCGGCTGTTACCGGTGCCTATTTTAAGGAAGAACTGGTCAAGATGGCCGGGACGCACCGGCTGATCGGCGATGTTCGGGGCGTTGGTTTGATGGTCGCCATCGAGCTGGTTACCGACCGGGAAAAAAAGACCAAGGCCGTTAAGGAGCGTAACCGCGTCGTTGAACTGGCTTTTAGAAAAGGCCTGCTGCTGCTCGGATGTGGTGAAAACAGCGTGCGGTTTATTCCGGCCCTGACCGTTTCTCGAAAAGATATCGGTATCGCGCTGTCGATTCTCGATGAGGTATTAACCGAGGTCGAAGGATGATGACAGGTAGATTTCCTGACATGGCGTTTTTTTACAGGTAACGGAGCGATGACATGGGGCGCCATGGCCACCGCATAAATTTTCGGTGTTTATTTTCAGGCCCATCCGGACAAAGTGCGTTGATGGGGCCATTTTAACCCGTCCGCACATCATGACCACCACCGATATGCCCGAATTCGTATTCAAAGCTTATAGAATTCGTATCCGCAAAGGTGACCTCGCCGATCGATCGGGTTACGCCGGCTTACGGCGTCGCCCGATTACTGAGATCCCATGAGATACCGGTACCCACACCAAAGTCCTGCCATTGCATCTCTTTACAATTTACGCGCCTGAATTTGGTCGAAATACTCTTTCCCAAACACTTGACAACATATTCAAACATTTATTATGTGGAATACAACAAATTCGAACACCTGCCCCAGGCAATTGGAGAGACCATGGCGTCACTATTACCGGCCGAGCGACAACAGCGGATACTCGGAATTTTAAAAAATGAATTCTCGGTACGGGGGGCCTATCTGAGCGAACTGCTGGGCGTATCGGAAATGACCATCCGTCGCGACCTGGATGAATTGGAGCGGCAGGGGCTGGTGGAACGGACCCATGGCGGGGCGGTGTTCCGGCAGGAGCGGGTGGCCGGAAAATTTCATTTTCAAAACAGCGCCGGCGTCCATCCCCGGGAAAAGCAGGCCATCGCCAGACGCGCGGCCGCCATGATTGCCCCCCATGATACCATTTATATCGGAGAGGGGGGCATGCCCTTTACGATCTTTACCAATAACCTGGGGGTGATATCGGAAATGGGGGAAACGGCCACGGCCGCCGAGCTGGTTCTACTGGCCGGGACGTACAATGCGGCCACCCATGCCCTCTCCGGTCCGCTGACTATGGAAATGATCGTCCAGGTCAATGCCACCAAACTCTTTCTCGGCGCCGATGGCCTGAGTCTTGGCGCCGGGATTACCACCCCGAATCTTGAAATTGCCGTGCTCGAACGCAGCATGATTCAGCATACATTGGGACAGGTGATTGTTTTAGCCGATCATACCAAGTTCGGGCTGGTGGCCGGAATGAAAATTGCCCCCTTAAAAAGCATTCAGGTGGTGATCACCAGCGGAAAGATACCCGTTGATTTTCAAAAAGAACTGGAGCGGTTGCGGGTGGATGTCATCATTGCCTGAATCACTGGCAATCGACAGGGAATACCGCTTTGTCGGTAATATGATTCAAAATAAAGACTTAATTTATGATAAACAATGCGTATAAAAAAAATGAGGAGAAAACCATGCAGGACAGCGCGCGTGTCGTCATCATCGGTGGCGGTATTATCGGGTGCAGCACGGCCTATCATTTGACCAAAGCCGGATGGCAGGATGTGGTTATCGTTGAAAAAGGGGAGTTGACCAGCGGGTCCACCTGGCATGCGGCCGGACTGGTGGGCCAGTTGCGGGCCGAACGGAACATTACCCGGATGCTCCAGTACAGCGTGGATCTGTACACCAGGCTGGAAGCGGAGACCGGGCTGACCACCGGATGGAAGCAGTCGGGATGTCTGCACCTGGCCAAGACACCGGAGCGGCTTTTTGAACTGAAAAAAGGGGCGACCACGGCCCGCAGCTTTGGGCTGGAAATGAATATGCTGACACCGTCCGAAGCCAAAAAGCTCTTTCCCATCATGAATGCCGATGACCTGGTTGGCGCGGCCTTTATGCCCACCGACGGGCAGGCGGACCCGGCCGGCATCACCCAGGCCATGGCCCGGGGCGCCCGCAACCGGGGCTGCCGGATTTACGAAAAGACCCTGGTAACCGGATTCGAGTTCGACAAAAAAAGGGTGACGGCGGTTAAAACCGACAAGGGGACCATAAAATGCGACGTCGTGGTCAATTGCACCGGGATGTGGGGCTATCAGGTGGGAAAAATGATGGGAGTCAATATCACCCTCGTACCGTTTCAGCACCAGTTCATGGTAACCGAGGTGATCAAGGGGGTGCCGCCCGATCTGCCCACCATCCGGGACAAGGACAACCTGCTCTATTATAAGGAAGAAGTAGGCGGGCTGGTCATGGGCGGGTACGAACGCAATCCCATTGCCTGGTCGGTGGACGGGGTGCCCAACGATTTTATTTCCCAGCTGCTCGAACCGGATTTCGATCATTTTGAGCAGCTTTTTACGCCCGCCATGGCGCGGACTCCCTGCCTGGAGGATGCCGGTATCTCCCGCCTGGTCAACGGGCCGGAGGCCTTTACACCGGATGGCGATGCCATCATGGGGCCGGCGCCGGAGCTGGATAATTGCTTTGTAGCCGTGGGATTTAACGCTTTTGGTATTGCCGCCGGCGGCGGGGCCGGGCGGATGATGGCCGAATGGATCATTGACGGCGAACCGAGCCTCGATATCTGGCCGCTCGATATCCGCCGCTTCGGACCGCATCACCGTAGCCGGTCGTATAACATCACCCGGACTACCGAATTGTACGGAAAACACTACACCATCCACTGGCCCCATGAAGAGCACAGTTCCGCCCGGGGCGTCCGCAGAAGTCCCCTCTACTATTTGCTGAAAGAGAACGGGGCCGTGTACGGCGCCAAATATGGGTGGGAGCGGGCCAACTGGTTTGCGCCTGAGGGTGTTGATCCTGAAGACGGGCGGACATTCGGCGTGCCCCACTGGTTTGACGCCGTGGCCGACGAGCATCGTGCAGCCCGGGAAGATGTCGTCCTCATCGACCAGTCATCTTTTTGTAAGTTCGAAGTCAGGGGTCCCGGCGCCCTGGCGTTTCTAAACCGGTTGTGTGCCAACCAGATTGATCGGCCGGTGGGACGGGTGGTTTATACCCAGATGTGCAACGAACGGGGGACCATCGAAGCCGATATGACCATTGCCCGGCTGGCCGAAGACCGTTTTTTCCTGGTAGTTGGCACGGCCTTCGGGCTGCGTGTGTCCGGGTGGATTCAAAACCGGCTGCCCAAAGACGGATCGGTGGTCTTTACCGAGGTGACCCCGGCCTGGGCGGTGATCAATGTCGCCGGGCCCAAATCCCGGCAGTTGCTCCGGAAAGTGACTTCCACCGACCTGGCAAGCGAAGCCTTCGGTTTTTCGACCTGCCGCTCCTTTTCATTGGGATACGCGCCGGTAATGGCGTTTCGTATTACCTATGTCGGAGAACTGGGGTATGAGCTATACGTGCCCGTCGAATTTGCCGGTCATGTCTATGAAACGCTGTGGGCGGCGGGTCAATCCCTGGGGATTAAAAATGTCGGCTACCGTGCCATTTCGTCGCTGCACCTGGAAAAAGGGTATGCCGACTGGGGATCGGAACTGACGCCCGAATACACGCCGTTTGATGCCGGCCTGGGGTTTTGCGTGGCATTGGATAAGGCGGATTTTATCGGCCGGGCGGCCCTGGCAAAGATCAGGGAGGCCGGCCCGGCGGTTCGATTGTGTTCATTTACCTTTGAGACCGATCAGCCGGTCATGGTCCAGAGCAGCGCGCCCATCATCCATAACGGGTCCGTCATCGGCGTGACAACCAGCGCCGGTTTTGGTCATACCATCGGCAAAACGATCTGTTACGGTTATATTCCTGTTGATCGGGTCGGTGAGACAGGTGACTTTGTCATCGAGAGCTATCGGGAAGCGTACCCGGTTACCCTTCATACAGACCGGGCGCTTTACGATCCCGAACGTAAAAAATTGCGTATATAGGCGGGTGGAAAAGTGCAAAAGCGGCCATCGTATGGTAGAATGAGGCCCCATTGATGGTATGATATCGAAATCGGAGAGCCAGATGATGTCCGGCGGGTGCTGGTGAAGATTTTTTGCCATGCCGGCGGGCATCGGTATCATACGGATAACTCAAAAAGGAGGAAAAGATGAAAAAAAAATTAACAGTCGGACTGGTGATGGTCGCCGTGGTTGCCCTGTTGGCAACGGGTGTGCAGGCCGGATCAAACAAGGCCTGTGAAACGATCCGTTTCTCTGATGTGGGATGGACCGATATTACATCGACGACGGCCCTGACCTCGCAGGTTCTAAAGGCGCTGGGATACCAGACCAAGATCAGTGTTCTTTCCGTGCCGGTAACCTTTGTCAGCCTGAAAAACGGGGACATTGACGTTTTTCTGGGGCTCTGGCTGCCCAGCATGGCCGCCGATGAAAAACCGTATAAAGAAGACGGATCCGTGGAGCGGGTGCGGGCCAACCTGCAGGGGGCCAAGTACACCTTTGCCGTTCCGAAATACGTTTACGATGCCGGTGTCAAGGACTTTGCCGACCTGGCTAAATTCAAAAATAAATTCAAAGGGAAGATTTACGGTATCGAACCGGGCAACGATGGAAACCGGCTGATCCAGTCGATGATCGACAAAAACGCCTTCGGTCTCAAGGGATGGAATCTGGTGGAATCGAGTGAGCAGGGGATGCTGAGTCAGGTCAAACGTGCCGTCCGCAATAAGGAGTGGATCGTGTTTCTCGGCTGGGAACCCCATCCCATGAACACGAATTTTGATCTGGCCTATCTCTCCGGTGGAGATGATTATTTTGGCCCCAACTACGGCGGCGCCACGGTTTATACCAATGTCCGCAAGGGATTTGTGGAAGAATGTCCCAACGTGGGCCAATTGCTGAAAAACCTGGAGTTTACCCTGACCATGGAAAATCAGGTGATGGGGATGATTTTGGATGACGGCATGCAGCCGGACAAGGCCGCACTGAAATGGCTCAAGGCAAATCCGTCGGTATTGGGAAAATGGCTCAAAGGTGTAACGACCAAAGACGGTAAGGATGGCCTGGCCGCGGTAAAAGCCGCGTTGAAGTAATCTGGGGCGATGGTGCATATTGCGATGCGACCCCATCAACTTGGAGAATAGGCGATGAATCTGGTTTCTGCCATTGTGGAACATAAAATTCCGGTGGGTCAATGGGCGCGGATCCTGGTTGATTACCTGACCGATAATTTTTACGATCAGTTCCGCCTCTTCTCCGAGGGGCTCGGCTGGTTGATCGAGGGGGTGGTCTACCTGCTCAATGCCGTCCCACCGTTGATTTTCATCATCGGCGTCATGGGCCTCAGCTTCTGGCTGCACCGGAAAATACGGCTGGCCATCGGGATCGGCCTGTCACTGCTCCTGATTCTCAACCTCGGCTATTGGGAACCGACCCTCGAAACGATTGCGCTGGTGGTCTATGCCACCCTGATCTCCTGTGTGATCGGTATCCCGCTGGGTATTGCCGCTGCCCATCGCAGCTGGCTTTATACTGTTCTGCGGCCGATCCTCGATCTGATGCAGACGATTCCAACTTTCGTCTACCTGATTCCGACCCTGATGCTGTTCGGACTGGGCATGGTGCCGGGTTTGATTTCCACGGTTATTTTTGCCATTCCCGCACCGATCCGGCTGACGTATCTTGGCGTAAGCGGGGTGCCTCAACACCTGATCGATGCCGGGAAAGCCTTTGGCGCCAGCCGCATGCAGCTTCTTTTTAAAGTGGAGCTGCCCCATGCCATGCCCAATATCATGGCCGGGCTGAATCAGTGCATTATGCTTTCTTTATCGATGGTGGTCATCGCGGCACTGGTGGGGGCCGACGGGCTGGGCAAGCCGGTGGTCCGGGCCTTGAACTCGGTGAATATCGCCCAGGGGATCGAGGCCGGTCTGGCCATTGTTATTGTCGCGATTGTGCTGGATCGTCTGCTCAAACAACCGGGGCAGATCCCCGACTAACTGTTGCGAGGAAGGGTGACGTGGCGATAATTACGTTTGACCACATTGATGTGGTGTTTGGACCGACCCCGAAAAAAGCAACGGAAATGCTGGACCAGGGAAAGGGCCGGGACGAGATTTTCAAGACGACCCAGAACCTGGTGGCGGTGCACGATGCCTGCCTGGAGGTGGCCGAGGGGCAGATCTGTGTGCTGATGGGCCTTTCCGGATCCGGAAAATCATCTCTCCTGCGCTGTGTCAACGGACTCAACAAGGCCACGCGCGGCCGCATGAAGGTGTGCCATAACGGCGAGGATGTGGATGTCAGCCGGTGCGACCGGAAGATGCTCCACGATCTTCGCACCCACCAGATCTCGATGGTTTTCCAGCAATTTGCCCTGATGCCATGGCGCACCGTACGGGATAATGTCGGGTTTGGCCTGGAACTCGCCCATGTGGACCGTGCCGAACGTGATCGCATTGTGGATGAAAAATTGAGCATGGTCCGGTTGTTGAAATGGGCCGGAAAATACCCTCACCAGCTGTCCGGCGGCATGCAGCAGCGGGTGGGGCTGGTCCGGGCCCTGGCAACGGAAGCCAGTATTTTGCTGATGGATGAACCATTTTCCGCCCTGGACCCGTTGATTCGGGAACACCTCCAGGACGAACTGCTGCAGATCCAGTCAGACCTGAAAAAAACGATCCTCTTTGTCAGCCACGATCTGGATGAAGCCCTGAAACTGGGATCACTGATTGCCATTATGGAGGCCGGCCGGATTGTTCAGATCGGTACGCCGGAAGATATCGTCACGAACCCGGCCAATGACTATGTACGCCGGTTTGTGGCCTCGATGAATCCGCTGAAAGTGTTAAGCTGTGCCTCGATCATGCGGCCGGTATCCCTGCTGGAAAAGGAAAAAACCGCCACAGGCGCAGTGGTCTGGCTGGACCCTGCGGGCCGGTATTCGCTGGCACTGGACCGGGATGGGCGTCCGGATAATTTACCGGCCGTCTGGCCGACAATCGATACAGATGATTTGACCGGTACGGCCATTGCGGCACCGGTGGGTTCCTATCAGATCGTTTCTCCCAAGACCCCCATCCGGGCGGCGGTGGAGGCCTACTATACCACTGAAAAGCCGATGCCGGTCGTCGATGTCGATGGGAGATTTCGCGGGGTTATCACCATCCGTGAAATTTTAAAGGGCGTCCTGCAGAAGATCGGCCCGGCCTTAAACGATGAAGATGAGGACGGTCGATGAATCTTCCGGTTCGGCAGGTGGTCCGAAGGCACCCGCCTTTGGGATCAACGACGCGCTCTGTTCCCGAAAAGCTGACAGAACTGCTGTCCCGTTTTTATCGGCTCGGCGAAATAACCGCGTATCAGCGGGTTTTTCGTGGGCAGGTGAATACCGGCCATATTATTGAAACGGTTCTCGATCAGAAACGATCGAAATACTTTATCCGGCAGTACCACCCGAGCCGGAAAATCACGGAAATCGAATTTGAGCATGCCCTGATCAACCACCTGGCGGATAGAAAATTTGAACTAGCGGGGCGGGTGATCCTGACAACTACCGGGCAGACCTATGTTCCGCTTTCGGTAGGTAAAGAGAGAACCGGCCGAACAGAGATCTTTGCGGTCTTTGAATATCTGAACGGCGTGGTCCGGTATGACTGGACGCCGCCACTTTGCAACCTCAGGGCCCTTGAAAATGCGGCCACGGTGTTGGCCCGGTACCATCAGGCCGTGGCGGACTGGCGCCCGGCCAATGGGCGGACCAGGCCGGGGATCGCCGAACAACTGGTGCAGACGCAGGCAAAACTGAAAGCCTGGTGTGGCGGGGCGGGGGATACCTGTTTTGATGCCAGCCTGGTGAACAGGCTGGACCTGATTTTACGATCGAATTCGCGGGTGCTGGCGGTGCTTCGTACCCCTGCCTATGATCGACTTCCCCGCCTGGCCATCCATGGCGATTTTCATCCCGGCAACCTGACCTTCGAGCAGGACCGTGTCAGCGGCGTGTTCGATTTTGACTGGGCAACAATAGATGTTCGCTGCTTTGATGTGGCACTCTCTATTTTCTATTTTTGCGTCCTGTGGCAGGATGATAAGGACGGTCATCTGGATACGGATCGGACGGCCCTTTTTATTCATTCCTACCAGAACACGTTCAGGGAAAAAGCAAATATAGGCAGGCTGAACCGTACCGAACAGCAGCTATTGCCCGATATGATTCTGGCTGCCGATATCTATGTGCTGGGATGGGTTTTGTCCGATTTTTATACCGGCCCGGTCGATGTGGATACATACACCGGCTATCTCCGGCATGGGCTTAACTATCTGCGATGGGCAGAAACAAACAACAGCCAGCGGTTTTGGAACGATATTATCGACAACGGAGATTCAGCATAAATGGATATTGACCATCTGATCGACCAGGCGCCAGCCGCTAACCAGGCAGCGCTGGAAGCGGAACGGCAAACCTATCTGCGAATTCATGAAACAACCCGGGCCGTTTTGTCGGAAGTCGGCGTGGAAACAAAGAACCGGCGGATCATTTCGCTGCTGGAGGCCACCGGGCTGGCCGGCTACGATGAATCGACCGCCCGGCTTTACCTTCTTCCTGAACTGATTGACCAATGCCTCGATTCGGCGGCCAAAACCTATGCGGGCGATGAGGGGATGAACACCCTTGGCATCGGCGGGATTCCACCATTCTTATACCGGGAGGGCGAACCGTTTCCCCTGCCGGCGACCTATGACGAATTGGAAATCCTGATCCGGCGGATTAAGGAGAACGTCGATGTGGTGCGGTTTTTCAGTCAGCCGGTACGGGTGCATCGTGGTGACCCGCTTCGATGCAACCAGATGATGGATCAGGTGGCCGATTGCCTCAAGGTGACGTGCAGCGCCTACATGGACGGTGATGACGCGGTGAAATGGTTTGCCGGCCGGGAGGACTGGCACGACTCTATCTGCGGGATCAAATCTCCGTTGATCTGCATGGATGACATGATGGACGCCCTGGTCAAAACGGCTGAAGCAGGCAACAACCTGCGGTTGACGACCATGCCCCTGGCTGGAAGAACGGTGCCCCAGACCCCGGAAGCCTGCATTGTCATTACCCATGCCGAAGTAATGTTTATGCTGGCCGTGGCCCAGACCGTTCATCCGGGGATGCTCTGCATGTTCGGGGGGATGCCCTGCCCGACCCGCCCGGATGGGAACCTGGCCTATTCCCACGATGCCATGAACCTGCTCAATGTCGCCGTGGCCAGGTTGAATCTGTGGGTGACGGGTCTGCCCACGGTCCAGTCCGGCGGCAGTACCGAGCAGCCGGATCCCGATGACAGGGCGCTGGAAGACGGCATCCGCGGGCGGCGGATTCTATGCGAATTCGGGGTCCACAATGCCCGGCACTGTTTCGGCGTATTGGATAACCTTAATTTCTTCAGTGAAAAAGCGTTCATCAACGATTGTGACGCCCACCGTCAATTTCTTCGGAATCAGACCGAGCCCTTTGTCTTGAAACCCCTCCATATGCCGGTGGACGATCAGGCCTTTGACGTGATTCAGCGGATCGGCAGCGGAGATTATTATACCGATTACCATACCACGGCCAATATTTCTGTTTACGATCAATGGGTAGAACGGTTAAGAGAAGAGAAATTATTGCCCGCGCCCTGATCACTCGTGCGCCGTTTCCATCTCAGGTCGTCAAACCGGTTTCAAGATAAAACAGGGGATTTGTGCCTCATACTCAAATAAGCGAAACCGTTCGCTGGTGGGTGATTGCCGCCGCCCTGCTGGCCCTGTTTCTCGGTGCCATGGATTCGCTGGTCATGTCGGCGGCCATGCCCACCATCCTTGCCGATCTGGGCGGCCTGACGGCGTACAGCTGGGTCTATACCGCGTATTTTCTCGCACGGGTCGTGGCGCTGCCCATATTTGGCAAACTGGCCGATCTCTACAAGGTAAGAATTCTTTTTATCTTTTCCATCGGGCTTTTTCTCGTCTCTTCCATCGCGGCCGGCGTATCTTCCAACATGATCTCGCTCATTATCGCCCGGGCGTTTCAGGGCATTGCTGCAGGGGGGAATTTTGCGCTGGTCTATATCGTACTGAGCGATATGGCCCCGCCGGGCAAACGTGCCAAAACCCTGTCTCTGGCCAGTTTCATCTGGGGGGCGGCTTCGCTGCTGGGCCCGACGATCGGCGGGGTGATTGTTACCTGGTTTTCCTGGCGCTGGGTTTTTTTCATCAATATACCGGTCAGCCTTTTTTCAATGGTCCTGATTGCCCGGTACCTGGTTGAAATTCGCCAAAAGAAAAGCCGGGTGGACCTGGACCTGGGCGGTGTGGCCGCATTGTCTGTCACGATTCTGGCATTGCTTGCTTTGTTGATGCTCGGCGGACGTGATTTTAACTGGATATCGCCGGTGGGCACCGGACTGGTGGGGGTGACGGTTGTTTCCGGCGTCTGTTTCTACTGGTTTGAAAAGCGGGCCAGAGAACCGATTCTGGCTTTGGAATTTTTCAGAATCCGGGGCTTCAGCACGGGCAACCTGGCCGTGTTTTTCAGCAGTTTCACGATCTTTTCGTTTTTTGCCTATGCGCCGCTCTTTATCCAGGGCGCGCTGGGAAAAACGCCCTTACAGGTGGGAATGTCGATACTGTTTTTAACGTTGGGATGGTCGCTGGGGTCGATCCTGACCGGCCAGGCGCTGGGCCGAATCCGAAGAAAGGCAATGGCCGTTACCGGGGCGATGATCCTGACCGGCGGGTGCGGACTGACTCTGACCTTTACCTGCCAGACATCGCTTACTACCTGTTTCGCCGTGTTTCTGGTGGTTGGACTTGGCATGGGATTCGTGGCGATGTCGACGCTGCTCGTGGTGCAAAGCGCCCTGGATGAACCCGACCTGGGGGTGGCCACCACATCCAACCAGTTTGCCCGCTCATTGGGGGGAACCATCGGTATCGGCGTCGGCGGAGGGGTTCTCATGGCCAGAATCCAGGCTATCCTCGACAATCTGGAGCGATCCGGTCGCCTGGCTTCATTGCCTCTGGACAGGATTACCCTGCTTCGTCATAACATCGAGCGGGTGTTTCAGCCGGCGTTTCAGGCACAAATTTCCCACCATGGCGCCCAGATCGCCCTTAAACAGTCGGTTGGCGACAGCGTGGTTCTGGTGTTTTGGGTCGCGTTTATCGTTTCATGGCTCTGCCTGGCTGCCTGTCTCTCTTTGCCGGGTAAATTTGGTTTACGGAAGAAGGCCTGATTCTGATACCCCATTGCGTGTTTGAAAACAGGTGTTAGAATATAGTATGGATATGAATAGAAATTACATGTATATCATTATAAAAATACGATAAGGAGATGAGATATGCCGGTACGAAAATACAGCGACCTGCTGGCCACAGCGGTTCGGATGGAAGGCGCAAAAAATGTTTTCAAAAAGATTCCCGTCGGTGCGTCGGAAGGATGGGATGGGTATACCCTGAGAACGTTTACGCTGGAACCGGGCGGCCATACCCCCAGGCATTCCCACGACTGGGAACACGTCAATTATATTATCCGGGGAAGGGGAATCCTGATGATTGACGGTAAAGATCATGAAGTCAGTGAAAGGGATTTTGCATTCGTTCCACCCAACAGCGCGCACCAGTTCTCAAATTCGAACGATGAGGT
The DNA here is from genome assembly GCA_003973265.1 of Deltaproteobacteria bacterium. GTDB lineage: Bacteria > Desulfobacterota > Desulfobacteria > Desulfobacterales > QNYZ01 > QNYZ01. The sequence continues at coordinate 21,141 of QNYZ01000002.1, forward strand.
CTTTGAATTTATCTGTATCGTCCCGAACCGGGGAGAGTACTGAAGAAAAGAAAGGGGCCAGGGATTCAAAGAGTCCGGGATTCGGGGGGAAAGGGCTCAAGGGATCGATTGGCCAGGGGGGCAAGTGAAATATTTAACCCGCCAGAACACCTATCATTCGCATGGGAAACCGGCTCTCTGGATTTCCCGCCAGAATCCCAACCTGGTCTTCTATGCGAAGGCGGCCATGATTATTTACAAAGGCGCCCGATACGCCAAAAAGGGGGCCTACACCGCTAATCGCTGGATTCAAAGCAGCCTTGATATCGTCAGTGCCCTCGAATCTGTCGGCGGGCGCTGTCATTTCTATAACCTGGATGTTGTTAAAAAACTCCAGTCGCCCTCTGTTTTTATCGGCAATCACATGAGCATCCTGGAAACATTTATTCTGCCCTGCCTGATCCGACCCTATCAAAAGGTAACCTTTGTCGTCAAAGAGAGCCTGATGTCGTACCCTGTCTTTGGGCATGTCATGCGGGATCGTCATCCGATTGTTGTCGGTCGGTCCAACCCCCGGGAAGATCTCAAAAAGGTATTGCGGGAAGGGGCCCAACGGCTTGGTGACGGGATTTCCATCGTTGTTTTTCCCCAGACAACCCGCAGTGTTGAATTTAATCCCAGACAGTTTAACACCCTGGGTATCAAACTCGCCAGGCGCAGTCAGGTTCCGGTGGTCCCGATCGCTTTAAAAACAGACGCCTGGTCCATGGGAAAATGGGTGAAGGATATCGGAAAAATTAAGCCGGATAAAACAACCCATATCTGCTTTGGCGACCCGTTGCAGATACAGGGATCGGGTAAAAACACGCATCGTCAGGTGGTTGCGTTTATCCAGAGTAGATTGGAGGCCTGGCGGGTATCCGATATGGAAAGCGGTTCAGCCTGATAAGATATGATCTAAATCCGTAGATGGATACTCAGTGAGCTGACAGGCGCTCAGGTTAAAGTCTCAGGCGAACCCGGCAACAGATCTTTACGCGTAAACAATGGCAATTTAACAAGATCTATATGTTTTTTCAAAGCCGGATTGACTTGATCATACACGAGAAGATCTACTTTCAATGCAAGGCGGCTTTCGTTAAACAGCGTCCAGATCCGATCCGCCGTTTTCTCGTCTATATTTCCCTGTAAAACAAGGTCAATATCCGAATTTGGGCGAGGGTTTCCCTGCGCCCGCGAGCCGAACAAATCGACCTGGTCTATTTTTTCGGCAAATGGCGACAGGATCTGTTTCATTATCGTTAGCTGCTGTTCTGTCAATCCATGGGTTACCTTTTTATTCATGACCACCATTTTTCTGCCTGTATGACAAAAGCGTCAGGTAAAGTGCTTCCATGGCTGGCAGGTACTGATCCCCTATATCCTCTATAACGCGTTCAAACTGTGCCATGTCGTAAGTGTGAGACATTTTGTTCCTGGCGTCCAATGCGTCCATCCACGTCTGGCCGTCGTTAATGAGTTTTGCGGAAAAAGCCTCTCTAATGACAGCACGCGGTGTTACCTGTGAAAGCACGATATTTTGATATTCAAGATAATCTTTCATCGTTTTCCAGGCCAGTTCAATACCATATTCAAAGCGCTGAATGACACCTTCTTTTTCGAGTTGATTTAATCCGCTTTCCGCGGCCTGCTGCATGGCTTCTTTTAATAGGACGTAGGCCCGCTGAAAATTGTCGAAGCGATAGAGCCATCGGGGGGTATTATCCATCATGAGCATATTTCCCTGTATTCTATAATTCCAAAGCGTTCGTGCCTTTTTTCTATCTGAAGTGCTGTAATATGCCGACCGTCTCACACGATCAATATTTTTCAGCGTTGTTGATCGTACGATTTCTGTCCGTTCACACAGGAGATCGGTTAATTCACAGATCTTTGTAGCTGTTAGACCTTCCACATCTTCGAGATTCCAGAAATCGAGATATGCGTAAGGATCGGCGACAATATTCCTGAACATTCCAGAGCCAGTCGTCTTCACCGGCACTGGGTTGGCTGGTAGTCCCGGGTTCCACTGGTGCATGTCTCTGGAACCGGTGGTGCCTGGACGAAAATATCGTAAGCCATTTCATAAAAATCATCAGAATCCTGTTAAATACTCCCTTTCTCAGAACACCAGATCTTCGCCGGCCGTCTTTTCCAGTTGCAGAAACCCGGGGGATACATTCCAGCGGTGTCCATCGGCGGCAATAACACTGACGGTCTTCTTATTGAGACGCCGTACCACGCCCTGAATAGTCCGGCCGTCCGCATCCTGGAAGCTGACCCGATCACCGATTGTAAAAGCGGCCATCAGGCGGGTACTCTTGGCCTGGGAGATCAGTTTGAGTCGTTCAACGATTAACCGGTTAAGAAACAGCAGGTCATCCTCGCCAAGCCGCTTGATCGCTTCTACCGCGGAAACGCGGTCATATATTTTCACGCTGTCGGTTTTCATCGCTTCCTTTCCCTTGATATTATATTCTGAAAAAAAGGGCCGCTATCCATTCGAAGGATTCTTTCGTTTGTCTGGCCGCGATCATCCGGCTTTTTTTGCCTCTACCCGGTATTGTAACATATTATTATATCATTCCGTATCACGAATCAGAGGGAAAAGCCAAGGCGGTAAACAGGAACCGGGCACCGTCATTGTCGTTATGGAAGCGTTCCATGTGAAAAACGATGACGGGAAAGCTGTCAGATGAGGATTTTTTTTTGTCTTTCCCTGGCCTTCAGTGATTTTTCAACAAAAACCCCTTCGCCGGTAAATGGATCTTTTTCTGTATAATACATCAGCGTTGAATAAGTTGACGGGGTGGGTGTGAATATCTGGACCTGGCGCGGATTGATTTTCAATTCTTCCCGGGTAAACTGTTTAAGCCGGTTCATGTCAGACCGGGTGCAGCCCGGATGGGCGGCGATCAGGTAATACGTCAGAAATTGATCTTTGCCGATCTTTTTTGAAAGCGTATAAAAAATGTTTCTGAACGCAAGTAAAGAGGTGGTTCCCGGTTTGCCCATGAGCCGCAATACCCTTTTCCGGCAATGCTCGGGGGCCAGTTTCATCTGTCCTGAAACATGATTGGCGACGATCCTGGAAAGGTATTTGAGCCCGTTTTTTTTGTCATTGAAGATCATGTCATGCCGGATACCTGAACCGATAAAGACTTTTTTAATCCCCTCTATTTTCGTCAGCTTTTCAAGAAGGCTTATCTGGGATGAATGGTCCGGCTTGAGATTTTTGCAGACATCGGGAAACAGACACCTTTTATCCCTGCAGATCCCCTTTGCCAGTTTTTTTTTGCATTCAAACCCGTACATGTTTGCCGTGGGGCCACCAATATCGTGAATGATTCCTTTAAACCCTTTCATTGCCGAAAGGCTTGCCGCTTCCTTCAAAATTGATTCTTCACTGCGCCATGTGACCGTTGTGCCTTCATGAACACTGATCGCACAGAAATTGCACTGGCCATAACACCCGCGGTGGGCGGGAATAGAAGCCTGGATGGTTATCAGTGCTTTGACGGGGCCTTTCTTTTGGTCATACGGGTGAACGGCCCTTTCAAAACCAAGACCATATACGTAATCGAGTTCTTCAGTGGACAGCGGATGCGGCACCGGATTCAAAACAAGATACCGGTTGCCGTGTTTCTGGATTATCCGCTGTGCCGTGACAGCATCATTATTTTCGTAAAACAGGTTGAAACTTTCTGTAAATTTTTGTTTGTCTGCTGAAACTTCTTCAAAGGAAGGCAGCTCAACCGAAGGGGTGATTTTTTTGCTGGAAATGTACCCGATCCCGTTAATGTCTGTGACATCACGGTGTTGTTTTAATTTGTCGGCCAGCGCAACAACTGCCTTTTCACCCATTCCAAAAACAAGATAATCTGCTTTGGCGTCAAAAAGGACAGACCGGCGAATCTTGTTTGACCAGAAATCGTAATGGCTGATACGGCGCAGGCTCGCCTCAATCCCGCCGATCACGACAGGAACGGAAGATTTAAAATATCTTTTTACAAGATTGGTATACGCGATCACCGCGCGGTCCGGGCGCCTGTCGTTTACGCCTCCCGGTGTATAGTCATCCCGCTGTCTTCTTTTTCTTGAAGCCGTATAATTGGCCACCATTGAATCAATGGCGCCGCCGGATATGCCCCAGAAAAGAGAAGGCCTGCCGAGCCGGGTGATATCCTTATCTGATCCCGTTTCCGGCTGGGAAATAATACCAACCCGGTAGCCCTTGTCCAGAAGGACTTTTCCAATGACCGCAATGCCGGTGAAAGGGGAGTCGATATAGGCATCCCCGGTGACAAGGATAACGTCAAGGCTGTCCCATCCCTGTTCTTTTACTTCTTTCATCGTCGTGGGAATGAACATGAACCATCCATATTGCTAACGGGACATATCGTCCAACCGGCTTTTTATCCGTGCAGCGGCGACAGTCATCCCGGCTGTTTTATAAACCGTAAGCCGGAATAATAGTCATCAAATTCTTTTTCCGGGATCTGTTGCCAGGGTGACGTGGGGATAAACTGTACGGTTGAATGAACATCGGGCGGAAAAATTTTACCCGATCTTATCTGTGGGCCGAAAAGACGATATTTGTAACCACCGGTCAGGTCAAGGATCAGGTCAATCTCATCGCTTTCTTCCAGAAGGTTGGTCAGGAGCAGATTTTCGATTGTTGCAACCCCCTTGACGCAACGGGTGTCTTGCGCACCTGTGTAGACCTCAATCATGGCATCGGCAATGGTCATGGCCCGTGAATCATCCGCTGTAACCTGCGCGGCCCGTTTTGCCCGGTACCGGCCCTCATCAAGAACGATCCGGCCGCTGGCGGTGCTCATCGGGTGGAACTCTCAAGGGGCTCGGCGATATTCAGGGTATCGCCGGGTTCGGGTAAAAAAGCATGGGTGTCTTCCAGTGCGGCGAGTTGCCTGCGTACCAAAACCGCGTTTTCTTTTCGGACCTGGCAGTTCAGATGGACGAGTGCCAGGTGTTTTGTTCCGGTTTGACGGCCAAAGGAAATGGAGCCGTTCACCGATCCGTGAGTGGGAAGAATCGGCTCCATGCCGTAGGCTTCATGAATAACCAGGTCACATCCTCTGGCCAGTGCCGTAGTTTCATCCGAGGGCTGTCCGTCCCCGCTGTAGTAGAGCGAACCGCTTTTTCCATCGATCCGGACGCCGAGGCAGCGCTGGGAATGCCGGCCGGCTGCAAACGACCAGTCCAGACCAGACTGGTTGATCTGCCGGTTCGGCCCGGCCTCAATAAAAATAACCTCGAACCGGAAAGTGGCGTAAAATCCCGGATATGCCAGCTCCATGGCGGCGATCACTTTTTCCCGGATTCCCGGCTGGCCGATAATTGTCAGTGAACGGGTACGTTTTTCTTCCCAGAAACGGAGCAGGAGCAGGGGCAGGCCGAAAAAATGATCCCCGTGAAAATGAGATATCCAGATCGTATTCAGCGCCTGCGGGGCCGGGGAGAGACGCCAGAAGGCGTGGGCGGCCGTGAACCCGCAATCGAGCAGGACCTGTTGTTGATTGTCCCGGTCGCCGGAAAGAACTACAATTGAAGTATTGGGCAGGTTTTCGTCAAAGGCCTCACCCACACCGGTAAAGATGATTTTCATGATTTTTTCCGGGGTTTCTTTTTCTGCTGCATCTGTTTTTCGATTCGGGCCCAGGTATCCCGCAGGGTGACCGTCCGGTTAAAAACCGGTTTGCCGGGCAAAGCATCCCGGGTGTCTACGCAAAAGTACCCCAACCGTTCAAACTGAAACTGCTGACCGGCATCGGCCGTCCCCAGAGATGGTTCAAGCCGGCAGTCCGAAAGGGTTTTCAGCGAATCAGGGTTCAGGTTCGCAATAAAATCGACTTGGGCGTCACCCGTCGGGTTTGGGGTTTTGAACAGTCGGTCGTACAGGCGAACATCGGCTGTAGCCGCATGCGGTGCCGACACCCAGTGCAGGGTGGCCTTGACCTTGCGGCCGTCGGGGGCATTACCGCCACGTGTTTTTGGGTCATACGTGCAGCGGAGTTCGATGATCTCGCCACTTGCTTCGTCCTTAATTACATCCGTGCAGGTGATAAAATAGGCATACCGCAGACGCACTTCCCGGCCGGGAGCCAATCGAAAAAATTTTCTGGGCGGATCTTCCATAAAGTCCTCTTGCTCAATATATAATTCGCGGGAAAACGGTACTTCGCGGGTACCCGCATTCGGGTCCTGGGGGTTGTTGATGGCGGTAAGCGAGTCCGACCGGTTTTCGGGGTAGTTGGTAATGACAACTTTCAATGGATGCAAAACGGCCATTCGCCGGGGGGCCGTGCGGTTAAGTTCTTCCCGGATGCTGTTTTCCAAAAGGCTGACATCAATCGTGCTGTCCCTGCGGGCCACGCCGATTCGCCGGCAAAAACGGCGAATGGATCCCGGCGTGTACCCCCGGCGTCGAAGTCCCGACAATGTCGGCATGCGGGGGTCGTCCCAGTCCTTGACATGGCCCTCGGTAATCAGCTGGACCAGCTTGCGTTTGCTCAATACCGTATAGCTCAGGTTCATCCGCGCAAACTCATACTGGCGGGGCCGGGCCGGGACATCAAGGTTATCGAGTACCCAGTCATACAGCTCCCGGTTGTTTTCAAACTCCAGGGTGCAGACCGAGTGGGTAATTCCTTCGATGGCATCAGAGAGGCAGTGGGCAAAATCATACATCGGGTAGATACACCAGGCATCTCCGGTTCGATGATGGCGGACCTTGCGGATCCGGTACAGGGGGGGGTCGCGCATGATAATATTGGGTGAGGCCATGTCGATTTTGGCACGCAGGACGCAGGCCCCTTCTTCAAATTCACCGGCCCGCATCCGGTGAAACAGGTCGAGGTTTTCCTCAACACTTCTGTCCCTGTACGGGCTGTTCGTACCCGGCCGGGTCAGGGTGCCCCGGTGTCTGCGGATTTCTTCCGGTGACAAATGATCGACATAGGCCTTACCTGATCGGATTAACTCTTCGGCAAATGCGTATAACCGGTCAAAATAATTCGACGCATAGTAAAGCCGGTCTTCCCAGTCGAAGCCCAGCCAGCGGACATCGGTTTTGATTGAATCCACATATGCGGATTCCTCTTTGGCCGGATTCGTATCGTCGAATCGTAAATTGCAGATACCACCGAATTCGGCCGCCAGGCCAAAATTGAGACAGATCGACTTGGCGTGGCCGATGTGCAGATATCCATTGGGCTCGGGGGGAAAGCGGGTTATGACACGTCCGCCATGGGTGTTGTTTTTCAGATCCTTAATGATGATATCCCTGATAAAATTGGGGGGGGTGGCCTCACCGGCCCGTTGTTTTTCCATTGGTTAAAAAGTTCCTTTGGCTCGGTTGTCTGTCTATTCAGTTAAACCTGTTTCGGTTCAAATCGGGGGGTTGAAAAATTTAAAATGTCTGTTGTTTATGAAAAGACCATGCCGACATAGCCGACAAAACTGTCTCCGGGGCTTTTATCATAGCTGGTTGCATATGCAACGGTTTCCGCACGGGTGGCACCCATGGCCCTGGCAGCGGCAATGGCACCGGCCGCAGCGCCGGCACAGCAGGCATTGTGATGCGTAAGCGCCTGCCGGATAACATCGGCCGGTACCATGGATTGCATGGCGTCAATGATCCGGCGGTCGTTGTCATCGCAGGCCCATTTTAAGGCGGACGGCCCCGGCCCCATGGGGGTAAAACCGTAACTGGTTCCGTAATGCGTCAGGTCCGTTGATCCGATCACTTTAATTGTCAAACCCATTTCGGCAGCCAGGTTTGCAGTGGCACGGGCCACGTCAAGGGATGATTCAAGTGGCGGCAGGCCCATCGTCAACACATGTGTCTTGGGGAAAAAATATTTGACAAAGGGAAGCTGCAGCTCAACGGTATTGTCCCGGGTATAGTGTCCGGGGGTTTCAATATTAAATGGAAACCGGGAAATTAACGCATCGGCCAGCGCCGAGTGAACCGGAAGCGGACCAAATGGCGTTTCCCAGGCACCTTCGGCCATTATATAACAGGGCGATTCCGGGTGGAGATGCATCCCGAAGATCGCGATCACATCCGGGGCTACATCCGACGTGTCGGTGTTGACGAGGCGGTGGATGACGTTGCAGGCGATTTTTCCGGAAAAATACCATCCCGCATGGGGAACGATTCCACCGATCGCGTTGCCGGTTTTTGTTTCGGAAGGATTATCTCCCAGAAAGCTTCGGATTTCTTGTGTGCAGGCATTCGCGCTGGCCGGGTACCAGCTGCCGGCAAACAGGGCCGGTCGTGTTTTCACCGCTCTCTCCTTTTTATAAACCGATCTGACATGTTATTCCCATTTTCAACCCCCGATCTTTCGGGCGGGTTGATCGCAAAGTTGCGTCATGGCATTATTTTAACGGGGCCGGTCGATCAAAATATACTGTAATTATACGACATCCCACCCGATAAGTCGAGTATTTTTCCAACGATGGTATTCCCTGTGCAATTTTCCTGCATGGCAGAGATGTCATCGGGGACGATCCTTGACTTTGAAAGAATTATTGGCCATGATAACCATTGTTGCGCCTTTTTTGAATATCATCCTTTTTCGGATATCATCCGTGGTCGTGTCAAGAGAATGGCTGGATGCAGGAAAAAAATATCAACAGATGGCTGTTGCCGGACGCTCTATCACCCGACCAGCTGATTGAGAAAATATCCAGAAAATACACGATTCAGACCGAGTCGTCACGAAACAGAACGGTAACGTATTTTGATTCCTTTGACTGGCGTCTGTATCGGAAAAGCTTTCTACTGACCCGATCAGACGAGCGGTGGGCGCTGCGCCGGCGTGATTCCGGCCGGGCGGTTGCTTCAATTTTCGAAAAAGATCAGGGATTGCGAAAATTTGCATGGGAGTTCCCGTCAGGCCGGCTGGCAAATCAGCTGAAAAAGATACTGGGCGTGCGGGGGCTGTTGGCGCTGGTCACTTTTGATGTCTATTCACGTCGTCTGCAGGTCATGAATTCCGATAGAAAAACCATTGCCCATATCGATATGATCGCCCAGAAGATCCAGACCGAACCCCGCGTTTTTTATACGATACGTCTATGCGGTATTCGCGGATATGAAAATATCACCCGGAAACTGGCGCGTAACTTCCGCAGGTGGGGGATCGGCGAGGTTGTATCGGCTGAATATCTATTCAAAAAGGGGGTCGCAGCAATGGGCCGGGCCCCCCTGGACTATCATTCCAAATTTTCGATTGTCCTGGCACCCGATCTGTCTATTCGCCAGGCGGCCCGGGCCATTTTCAGGCAATTGCTTGATACCATGCGGCAGAATGAAGCCGGTATCTTCGAAGATATCGACAGCGAATTTTTACACGATTTCAGGGTTGCCATCCGGCGAACCCGCTCCGGCCTTACCCAGTTGAAAGACGTGTTGCCACCGGAAATTACGGAAACGTTCAAACGGGAGTTTGCGGCCCTCGGACAGGTGACCGGCCCGACCCGGGACCTGGATGTTTATCTGTTGTACGAAAAAGATTATCTGTCCCGCCTGCCCGGTACCCTGCGGGCGGGGCTGACCGTTTTTTTTTCCGAGATGGCCGATCGACGGCATCAGGAATGGGAGAAAATGGTGTCGACCCTGAAATCTTCCCGGTACCGGACGATCATAGAGAACTGGCAGGCCTACCTTGACGGGAGCGACCCCGGCGGGGTGTCCAGGCATTCCGAACAACCGGTGGGGGGTTATGCCCGAAAAATTATCTATCGGCGCTATCGCCGGATTTTGAAAAAAGGAGGGGCGATCGGATCTTCTTCCCCTGATGAAACCCTGCATCGCCTTCGGATTCAAAGCAAAAAACTACGTTACAGCCTCGAATTTTTTGCATCGCTTTTTCCAAAAAAAGAAATGAACCGGGTGATCAAACAGCTCAAAGGGCTGCAAACCAATCTTGGCGGGTTTAACGACCTGTCGGTGCAGCAGGAGATGCTGCAGAACTATCTGGCCGACATCCGGCCCGGTTCGAGAAAAAACCAGGATCTGGCGGTGGCCATCGGCGGGTTGCTGACCGCTCTTTACCACGAACAGAAAGAGGTGCGGCGCGCGTTTGTGACCACCTTCGAAACATTTTCAGGATCGAAAAACGAGAAACTGTTTTCAAACCTCTTCGGTTGACGGAAAACCGGTCAAAGGGGTGGTCCCTGGCTGTTGACACTTTCAATCATTTACGGGAAGTCCATTGATGAGCATCATCGCAGTCTTTAATATCAAGGGCGGCGTCGGCAAAACAGCGGCCGCCGTTAACCTGGCCTACCTGTCGGCCCAGGATGGCGCAAAAACGCTGCTGTGCGACATGGACGCCCAGGGGTCGGCATCTTATTATTTCCGGATTCGGCCGGCAAAGAAATTTAATTCGAAAAAATTTCTCAAGGGCGGTAAACAGATTGACCGGAATATCCGGGGAACCGATTATCCGGGATTGGATCTGCTCCCGGCTGATTTTTCCTTCCGGAACCTTGACCTTGCCCTGGATCGTTCAAAAAGACCGGAAAAACAGCTCAGCCGTATTCTCAAACCATTGCGTCGTGAATATGATCGTATTTTTCTCGACTGTCCGCCCAGCCTGACCTTGCTGTCGGAAAATGTTTTCCAGGCGGCCGATTGTATCGTGGTTCCCCTGGTTCCAACGACCCTTTCGCTGCTGGCCCTGAAGAAACAGATGGGGTTTATGAAGAAAAACGGACAGAACGCCGGAAAGGTATCGGTATTTTTTTCCATGGTGGAAAAACGGAAAAAAATGCATGTTGAAACCATGCGGCGGATGTCGAAAAAAAAATGGGTCCTGCCGGTGGCCGTCCCCTATCTGGCCGATGTGGAAAAGATGGGAATCTATCGACAGCCGGTGGTGGCCGCGATACCGCGGTCGGCGGCCAGCGTGGCCTATGGGCAATTATGGGAAAAAATCCGCAAAATCCTCGCTAAATCGTGATACCCTTTCAAGATGTCTTCTGGAAATGACAAAACAGTTCAAAAGTGGGAAGTCCTTTCTCGCCGGACAACGGCGGATTATCGTCTGTTCAGGATCGAGCAGAAAAGGGTTCGATCTCCCCGGACCGGGGATGCCATGGACGTTCAGGCCATTCATTTTCCCGACTGGGCCGTGGTGTTGCCCGTTACCTGCCGGCAGACCGTGGTCATGATTCATCAGTACCGGCACGGCAATGAACAGATTTGCCTGGAGTTGCCGGGCGGGCTGGTCGATCCGGCTGATGGCTCTCCGGAAAAATCAGCGCACCGGGAGCTGATGGAAGAGACGGGGTATCGTGCGGACCGGATTATTCCCCTGGGCGTAACCTATCCGCAACCGGCGGTTTTAAGTAACCGGTGTTTCTTTTTTCTGGCCGAGGACGTAATGCGGGTGGATCAAATGACCCTGGATGCCGGTGAAGATATCGCGCTCGCTGAAGTCTCCCTCGGGAATGTCCGGGCCTGGATCCAGAATGGAAAAATTGACAACGCCATGACGATACTGGCATTTACGTACTACTGGATGATGAGGTCATCCGAAAAGTGATACCTGAATAAAGAAATCGGGCAGAATATGAATTCGAAAGAGATGAACCGGGCCGGGGATTTATCGCCGGATCCCCGGTTTTTTGTATCCGCGGTGATGTTTGACCTGGACGGCACATTGATCGATTCCGTAAATGTCTACTTTAAGGTGGTTCAGGCGGCTTTCAGAAAACTGGACCTGCCGCCGGTATCGCGGGCTCAGATTTATGCGGCTGTGGACGATGGGCAGTTTAAGTGGGAGCGGGTACTGCCGGCGGAACTGCTGGCCGGCAGAGACGATATTGTTCTGCGGGGGATGGCGGCGGCCCGGCAGGTGTACCCGGAAATCTTTCGGCGGGATGTCGGTTTTTTTGAAGGCGTGCCGGAACTGCTTGCCGGGATCCACGCCCGGGGAATAAAAATCGGTATCGTCACGGCCACCCCGGGCGACAATATGGCGGAAAAGGAGATGCTGCTGGCCGGAAACGGTGTGGCCGAATACATCGATACCCTTGTTACCAATGATGATGCCCCGCTGCCGAAACCGGCCCCGGATGCTGTTTTCGAATGCTGCCGAAGGCTGTCGGTTTCGCCCGGGCAGAGCCTCTTTGTGGGAGATACCAGCGTGGATATCCGGGCCGGTAAGGCCGCCGGCACCCTGACAGCGGCCGTCCTTACCGGATTTGACAGCCTGGAAACGCTGCAGAATGACGACCCCGATGTAATTTTGAACCGGGTGGCGGATTTAGAGGGGATGATTGCCAAAATATGACCTGCGAAATTGAACCGCGGCACCCATGGTGACCGCTTGAAACCCGATACGCGCATCGATCGCCGGGCGATTCTGGGGCTGTTATCCGGTGCCGTCATGATCAGTTTTTCTGGCGTCTGGGTCAAAATTTCCCACGTGTCACCCACCGTATCGGCCTTTTACCGGGTTTTTTTCGGCAGTATCTTTCTCTTGACCGCCGTCCTGGGTAAAGGAGAAATCAAATCAGAGAAGATTCCAGATTTTCTGATGGCGGCCGGGTGCGGGTTGGCTTTCGCCCTGGATCTCTATTTTTTTCACATCAGCATCCGCTACGTCGGGCCGGGCCTCGGCACTATTTTACCGAATTTCGAAGTCTTTATCCTGGCCGCCGTCGGTATTGTCTTTTTCAGGGAAAAAGTCCGGCTGGCCTTTCTGCTCTCCATTCCCATGGCGTTTTTCGGCCTTTTCCTGATAATCGGTCTGCACTGGGGCCGGATGGATCCATCATATCGGCTTGGCGTCTATTGCGGATTGATCACGGCGGTCTGTTATGCCGGGTTTATTCTGTCGTTACAGAAACTGCAGTCAGACCAGGTCGGGTCGTCCATATTTTATTCACTGATGATGGCGTCACTGGCATCGTCGGCCTTTTTGGCCATAGAGATTGTCCGGGCCGGGGATACTTTCCGCATTCCTGATCTCCAGAGCCTGATCGCGCTGGCCTGCCTGGGCCTGTTCAGCCAGTGCATTGGATGGATTTTGATTGCCAATGCCCTGCCGAAAATCCGGGCCTCGCTGTCCGGCCTGATCCTCCTGCTTCAACCGGCCCTGGCTTTTATCTGGGATGTCCTGCTGTTTCACCGGCCAACCGTATGGATGAACTGGATCGGCGTCGGTATCGTTCTGGTGGCGATTTACATGGGAACGGTTTACAAAAATAGAGCGGAGTGAAAAAGTCGCAGGTACGAACCGCAAAGGGGTATTACTGTTTGACGGTCAAGGTGACGAGGCCGCCGAAATTGGTCTTCAGGGAACCAAAATATGCGGTGATGATCCGGTTGCCCCTGTCTTTAAAAATTCCGTATGGAACGCCCAGTCTGTTATGTGATTTTTTTATGGGAAACAACTTTCCCGTCTTAAAGTCAATGGCCGCGATGTTTTTTTTCCTGCCCCACCGGGCGACCAGGAGAGAGTCCTTCAATGGAAGAATCCCGGTAATCGGCGTCTTTTTTTCCGTATGGATGATATTGACTTTCCCGCTGTTAAAATCATCTATTCTCAGGACGTTTGCGCCCCGACCCGGATTCAGCCCTTCAATGGATTCATACGTGTTGGCAACCCAGACCGATCCATTTTTACAGATAACCTGCCGGGCGTAAGCGATGACCCGGTCAACATCTTTAAACACCTGCCACGAGGAGCCCTTCATGTCTTTGAACCGGACAATGCGTGAATTTCTGGAATCACCCACGTAAATCCAGCCATCGTCATCAACACAAATTCCGTGCGGCGCGTTGAATTCGCTGCCCGGCAATCCACTGAATTCTTGCCAGCCGGATCCGTCTATATCCTCTATTTTAACAATGCTGTCTCCCCATCCATTGGTGATCAGCAAATGTCCCCGGGGAGAGATGGCCATAAAATGGGGAGCCTTGAAGTGCCTGTCGATGGTTTCAGGGTCAAAATAGCTCACCCGGGATATATTATCCAGGCTATCAAATATAGCGAGTTTATCCTCGTCCAATTCCGTGGCAACATAATGATTTTTAAACCGCAGAATGTGGATCGGTTTGTGCAGACCTGCGGCGGAAACAATAGTATCCACCACGGGAAGGACCTGCGGCCGGTCCTGTTTGCCCTGGGAACAGGCGGTCGAAAGCAGGAGGAACAATAGCATCAGAAAGAGACGCCATCGTTTAAAACCCGTTTTTTGATGTGCGCAATTCACGGTCGATTATCTGCCTGTCTGTTGATGAGGTGCCCTGCTGAAACAGGGGCGCTAAATCCATCCTTGAGTCCGGGGCTTTCGGGTGAATTTACAATAGCCGTTTTTTATGCCATGGCCCCGGCCATACGGCTGAGGCCTTTTTCAAGGGTGGATCGGGGGCAGCCAAAGTTAAGCCGAATAAAGCCGGGGCTGCCGAAGTCCGCCCCGTTGTTAAATCCGACGCCCGCTTTTTCGAAGAATGCTGCCGGATTTTCCAGGTTGGCCTGGCGGGTATCAATCCAGGCCAGGTAGGTGGCTTCCACCGGTTTCATGGACAATCCCGGCAGGCGCTCGATGGTATTTGCGACGATATCCCGGTTTTGCCTAAGATAGGCCAAAAGCGCCTGGCGCCACGGTTCCCCGTGCCGATAGGCGGCCCGGGCCGCGGTAAAGGCCAGCAGGTTGATGTCGGGAACGATGCCTGCCATGGCCGTTTTAAACCGTTTCCGCAGAGCGGTGTCGGGGATAATGGCCAGCGAGCACCCCAGGCCGGCGATATTGTAAGTTTTACTGGGCGCCATCAGGGTGATTATCCGCCGGGCGGGATCATCACCCAAAGTGGCCGTGGGGATATGGGGCCGGTTCGACTCAAGGACCAGGTCGCAATGAATCTCGTCGGAACAGATGACCAGGTCGTGTTTTTCGCAAAACGATGCCAGGTTGAGCAGCTCGTTCCGGGTAAATACGCGGCCGGTGGGATTATGGGGATTGCACAGAAGCAACAGGCGCGTGCGGGGCGTCACCGCCTGTTCCATCCGGTCAAAATCGATTTCCCATCGGTGGCGGCCGTTGAAAAGCGGCGCGGTGACGCGCACCCGCTCCTGATGGCCGGGAGCGCTTAGAAAGGGCGGGTAGGCCGGTATGTGCGACAGAACGGCGTCGCCTTTTTCACCCACGGCCCGGCAGGCGACATTGATGCCGGTTACCAGGCCGGGCAGCCAGACCAGCCATTTGGGGTCAACCGTCCATCCGTATCGGGCGGAAAAATGGGCCAGGGCCGCTTCGACAAGGTCTTCGGACGGTCGGGAATAGCCGAATATCCCGTGATCGACCCGCTTATGCAGGGCGTCCATGACGGCCGGCGGCGACCTGAAATCCATGTCGGCCACCCACATGGGCAGAATATCCGTGCCCCGGTAGCGGTCCCACTTGGCCGAAGCGGTATGGCGGCGGTCGACGGGGGTATCAAAATAAGACGGATCGATCATGAGAATGCATCCTTTACGGTGTCAGGTCAAAGGTGGCGCCATCAGCTGACGGGTTATTTATTGGCGCGCATGTCACAAAGCTGTGCCAGTTTATCGACCGCTTTTTCGTGCTTGGCCACAAAGGGATTGTCCATGTCCCAGACATATCCGGCCAGGACAGAGCAGATCTGGCTGCGGATGTCGGGCGTCGCTTTATCGCTGAAGAAAACGGTCGGCAGCGCGCCGTCATACCAGGCGTTGACATAGGTGCGGAATACCTCGACGCCGTGGCCGAGGTAGGCAGCGTAGTCTTTATCCCAGTCGACCGTTTCGCCCTTTAATTGCCGGATCAATGTTTTAGCGGCCCGGTTGGCCGATTCCAGGGCCAGGGTCACGCCCGAGGAGAAGACCGGGTCGAGAAATTCGGTGGCATTGCCTGTGAGGGCGTATCCGTCCCCGCAAAGGGTTTTAACAGCGATGGAGTATCCGTCGATCCGCCGGGCCGGAAAGTCCGGTTTGCGGTCGGCCAGCCGGTCGGCGGCCGGCCGGCTCATATCGATGATGGCGGACAGTTTATCATCCAGGCTGCCGCCAAGGTTGTCGATAAAAGCGGGTTCGGCCACCACGCCCACCGACGTTTTTCCGTTGCTGAAGGGAATGATCCATAACCATGAATTTTCGGGCAGCATACAGATCCAGATCTTTCCGGCCGCATCGCCGGCCGGGCGGCGGTCGCCGGTGATATGGGTAAAGACCGAATCCCTTCGGGGCAGGGCGGATGGCAGGTCGAGATCCATCAGGCGCGGCAGGACCCGGCCGAAACCGCTGGCATCGAGGACGAACCGGCCCGAAAATGTCACGGGATTTCCGTCGGGACCGGTGGCCGTCACCGTGGCACTGTCGGCGCGGCAGTCGGCGTCCGTCACCGTATGGCGCCAGAAAATGTCGACACCCATCTTCTCAACGGCGGTGGCCAGGGTATGATCAAAATCATCCCGGGGCACCTGCCAGGTATACCCCCACCCATCGGTAAACTGGTTCCCGAACTCAAAATCGGTCCGCTGGTCATCGGTTAAGAAAACCGCGCCGTGTTTAACAATATAATCACGGGCTTTTACTGCGTCGATGAGCCCGGCTTCTTCCAAAAGGTCCATGCAGCGGGGGAGCAGGCTTTCACCAATGATAAAGCGGGGAAATTCTTCTTTTTCAATAACGGCCACCTTAAAGCCGGCCTGGTGGATCAGTGCCGCTGCGCTGGTGCCCGACGGTCCCGCGCCGATGATGATGACATCGGAATTGACTTGAGTCATGATGGGGTCTCCTTTCGATTTTAGCTGGAAATTTTTCTGATCAGCGATTCGGATAAGCCATAAAAAACAGTACTGATTCAATACAGATAAACGGGCAGGGATGTCAAGATTCGGCCGCATGCGATTTTTGCAGACGTGCGATAAAAAAACCATCCATCCCGTGGCGATGAACAAAGGATCGAAAGAACCCGTCTGAATCGGTGATGTGGCGTGCGGCTTTGGGTAACAAAGAAGAAGCGGGCGTCAGTTTAAAATTCGGGTGATGGTGTAAGAAATGGTCGATAACATCCTTGTTTTCCTCCGGTTCGGTTGAGCATACGGCATACACAAGTATGCCGCCCGGTTCTACCGAGCGGCTGAGATACCGCAGCATGCGGCGCTGGCGTTCGGCCATTTTTGAGAGTGTCCGGGCGGTATGACGCCATTTGGCATCCGGGTGACGGCGTAAAACACCCATTCCCGAGCAGGGCGCGTCGAGAAGGATGCGGTCAAAGCTTCCCAGTGGCGAGACGGCCGACGGTTTGTTGAGATCCGCCGTTCGGGAAGAAACGATGGTCACGCCGAGACGGCGCATTTCCCTGTGAAGGCGGGTGAGTTTTTCGGATTGAAAATCCACGGCAGTTATTTTTCCGGTGTTCTTCATCTTCTGGGCGATATGACCGGTTTTGCCGCCGAGTCCGGCGCAGGCGTCGAGAATTTTTTCGCCGGGTTGAGGGTCCAGAATAAAGGTGACCAGTTGGGCGGCTTCATCCTGGACCTGAAAAGCACCGTCGCCAAATCCGGGTAATTCCGGGATAGAATGATGGGTTCGGCCTAGACGGATGCCCAAAGAAGAGCAAGGCGTCGGTACCGGATTTTCTTTTGCAGCCTGCAGCCGGGCCATCAGTTCCTGGCGGTTATTTTGCAGGAGATTGGTTCGCAGGGTCAGCGGGGCAATCTCGTTCGTTGCCCGGCACATCGCGGCGGTCTCTTCATACCCCATTTGCGCGACCCATCGCTTGATCATCCAGACAGGAAATGAGAGCTCTGCAGCGATGGATGCAATCGGCTCCCGGGAGGGATCGGGAAAAGAAAGCGTGTCCTGATGGCGGATGGCGTTGCGCAGGACTGCATTGACAAAACCGGTCACTTTCGGGCCGACCCGGGTTCTGGCAAGGTCTACGGATGTATTGACCGCGGCGGAAACGGGCACGCGATCCATAAAGAGAATCTGAAATAATCCGAGACGCAGGATGTGGCGAACATCCGGGTTTATTTTTTGAACCGGTCTGCTGGAAACCTGGTCAAGAATCCAGTCCAGCCGGCCCTGCCAGCGCAACGTGCCATGGGCCAGGGCGGAAATGAAATGCCGATCCCGCCGGGATGTGATTTTTGCTGCGGTAATGGTTTTATCCAGAACCGTATCAAGGGTGTGGCGATTGCTGGACAGATGCCGGAGCACCAGAAAAGCAGTATGGCGGGCTGAATCCGGCATGGCGGCTAAGAAAAAACTGTGCCGGGTGAAATCGGATGGCCCCGCAAATAATCGGCGATGGAAAGGCGTTTCCCAGATGCGCCCTGCAGTTCGACAATCGTCAGGATCCCCTCTCCCGTGGCCACCCGCAACTCATCGGCAAAACCCTTTACAACGGTTCCCGGTGGGGCATTCGGGGTGGCATCGATCACCGCTGCGCGCAAAATTTTAAGGCGCCGGCTGCCCTGAAAAGTGTAGGTGCCGGGCCACGGGGTCATTCCCCGGACGCGCCGTTCAATGGCCGACGCCGATTGGTGCCAGTCGATCTGGCCATCCTTTTTGTTCAGCAACGGGGCATAGGTTGCCTGGCGGTTATCCTGGGAGGTCGTCTCAATCTCTCCGGCCGCCAGACGGTCCAGGGTCCGGACGAGCAATTCAGCCCCCATGCCGGCCAGTCGATCGTGTAAAGTGGCGGCCGTGTCATTCGGCTGGATCGGTGTGCGGGTACAAAGGAGAATGTCACCGGTATCGATTCCCGTATCGAGGCGCATGGTGGTAACGCCCGTTTCACGGTCACCGTTGATGATGGGCCATTGAATGGGAGCCGCACCGCGGTATTTCGGCAACAGGGACGCATGGAGGTTGATGGCCCCCAGCGGTGAACAGGTGATAACCGGTTCGGGCAGGATATTTCCATAGGCGACCACCACGAGCAGATCGGGTGATGAATCCATGCAGAGGTTTAAATAGTCGTCTCCCCGGGCCGAGGCCGGCTGGGAAATATCGTAACCGAGTTCCAGCGCCCTTTGTTTGACGGGGGAAACCATGATCCTGCGCCCCCGTCCCCTGGGCCGGTCGGGCTGGGTAATAATCCGGGTGATGAAATGGTCGCTCTGATGGAGGGCATCAAGGGACGGGACGGCAAAATCCGGGGTTCCCATAAATACGAGCTTAAGCGGGTTTGTCGTCATGTTGCCTCATCTGTTTTCGGACGCGACGCTTGTACAACCGGCGTTTCAGGGAACTGATCCGGTCAATGAACAATTTACCGTCTAAATGGTCGATTTCATGTTGTAAAACGATGGATAGAAAACCATCGGCATCGAAATCAAGCGGGGTTTCTTTCTCATCGTAACCGGTCACATGGATACGGACGGCACGATTCACATCGGCCCTGAAATCGGGGACGGAAAGGCAGCCTTCTTCCCGGGAAACCGTGGTGCCGTCAGATTCAACGATTTTCGGGTTGATCAGTACGTGCAGCTCGCGGTCTTCATCCCGGGGCGCAATGTCATAGATAAGCATTCGCAGGTCGAGACCCACCTGAATGGCGGCCAGCCCCACGCCGGGCGCCGCGTACATGGTCGCTGCCATGCGCGCAATGGTTTCCTGCAAGGTGTCGTCGATATTTTTCACCTCGGCAACCGGTCTTTCCAGAAATTTATCCGGATATGTCAGGATCGGGTATGGTTTTGCCATCTCTACCTCTCTCAACCGGCCGGCATTTTTTCCGAATCAGATGCGTTCCAGATATTTACGCCGGTAATCCATGCCGATACAAGTCCGATAATTATTATCGGAAACAGTTGAACCGCATGGTTCATCAGGGTGAAACCGGCGGCATTTTTGGGTGCAATGCCAAACAGCGTTAAACTGAACATGCCGCCCGCCTCCCACAGCCCCCAGTATCCCGGTACCGATGGAAGAGCGATAAAAAAACAGATAATAACCATGCAGATCAATATTTCAACCATCGAGAGGCGGATTCCGGGTGAACCTGACCCGACAGGAACCGACAGGCCAATCCAAAAATAACCCCCTGGACGACATCGACCCATAATTTGGCCAGGGGGACATTTCGAAATGCAAAATAGAGCAGAGTGTCGGGTACGATAATACCGGCGAGAAAGAAAAATACCTTTTTATTATAAAAACACAGATTACAATAATTTCATATTGCGGGCAATTTCGATATCTTTTTGAATCTGGTCGGACAGGGCGGTTAAATTGGAGAATTTAATTTCGCCCCGAAGGCGGTCGATAAAGTCCACCTGGATTTTTTCACCGACGATATTTTTATTAAAATCGATAATGTGAACCTCTACCGTAAAGAGATGATCATCAAATGTAGGGCTGTAACCGATATTGGCCACACCGATATACTTTTTTTTCTGCCAGGTTACCGTGACGACATATACCCCGTTATCCGGAGCGAGTTCATCCTGAAGGGTGATATTGGCCGTGGGGCAGTCCAGTAGTTTAGCTCCCCGTCCGCGTCCCGTGGTTACGGTACCCCGGATCTGGTACGGTCGTCCGAGCAGTTGCCGGGCTTCCCGGACTTTTCCCGTCATCACCAGTTTTCGTATGCGGGTGCTGCTGACCCTGAGGGTCCGGGTTTTTGCATCCTGGATCCATCCGGCCACGATGACCTGATACCCTAGCGGCTGCGCGTATTGTTTCAGGTAATCAATATTTCCCTCACGGTTGCGGCCGAAGGTGTAATCCCTGCCCACCACGATGGCCTTCATTCCGATCTGCTTAACCAGAAAATCTTCAACAAAAGACCGGGCGGTGATATTTGCAAATTCCCGGGTAAACGGCACACAGATCAGCACATCAATCCCGGTGCTTTCAATAAGCTCTTTTTTCTGTTCGTATAAAGTGATCAGCGGCGGATGGCTGTTCTGGTTGACCACCCGGTTGGGATGGGGTTCAAAGGTGATGGCCATGGAGGTTCCGCCGATGGCATCGGCATGCTCAATGACTTCGTGGAAAAGGGCCTGATGGCCGATATGAACCCCATCAAAGTTGCCGATGGTAATGACAGCTTTATGAAACGGCCCTGTAATTTTATCCAGTGATTCGATGCAACGCATAAGATTCTTTCTTGTCCAGTACAATTTTATCTTGACAACTAAAATAGATCTAATTAAGACAACGTCAACCTGAAATCAACACATTTTGCGCCGAAGTGGCGGAACTGGTAGACGCGCTAGGTTCAGGGTCTAGTCGGGGTTTCCCGGTGGGAGTTCGAGTCTCCCCTTCGGCACCAGCAATACCAAAGGCGTTATTCCGAATGGAATGACGCCTTTGGTGTGTTTGGCGGCTTAATTTTTTATCCGGGAACTCGCTTCATCAACCAGCTGTTTGAAACGATCGTTGCGGGGCATCTCGTCCAGAGCCTTCCGGCCCCACTTGAGCGCTTTAGGCCAATTACGATCCTTACGGAAATTTTCGCCAATGACGTAATAAATGTCGCCTGTCGGTACGCGTCGGTGTACGGCATCAATGGCCAATACCTGCTTAAAATCCGCAATGGCTTCCTCTGCCCGGTTCAAAACCGTATAACAGCTTCCCCGCCCGATCAGACTTTCTTCATCCCACGGGTCAATAGAAAGGGCGCGGGAATACATTACCAGCGCATTTTCAATATTGCCCTCCACCTCCATTATTTTACCCAGGTAAAAATAGGCGTTGTCGCCATCTGGATGCCGGTAGGCCGGGTCCAGGTCGATGACCCTGGTGAAGGCATTAACGGCTGCCAGACCATCCGGTTTTTTAAAATTTTGAACGCCTTTTTCAAACCATTCGGCGATCGTGATGCCTGGATCGGCTGATGTATTATCTCTATTCATGATTTATCCTGTGCAAAAAATAATAAAAGGGGTCACATCATTTTCAACCGGGTTCGGGGCGGGTTGGTTTCAAGGAAAGTGACCACATCGTCGACCGGTTTCAGGCGAACCGTCACAGGCGCCCCCTCCAGGCTGGCTCTGAATATCGAATCGTTGTCGGGAATATGGGCAATCACCTTATCCGGATCAATCTTTTCAGTCATGATCCGCTCCACCCGTTGATCCACTTTGTTTAATATAAAACGGATCTCAACGCCGGCGGACGAGGCCATCCGGGCCATGCGTCCGGCCATGGTAAAAGATTCGTGGGTTGGGTCCACCACCCCGAGGATCAGATCGCAGGTGGCATCGATGCGTCGCCCGAAATGCTCAATTCCGGCTTCGGCGTCGATGATGACGAAGGGATATGTTTCTTCCCGCAGCTTTGCAAGCAGCGTACGGGACAAGGATCCGATCAGGCAGGCACATCCCTCGCCATATTGTTCAATCTTGCCCATTACCAGCAGTTGAATCCCGTCGACTTCCGTTAAACTGCCGTCGGGAAGATTTTCCAGCAGTACCTCTTCTCCGAACAGCCGGTCTTCCGACGGAGCGGCTTTCGAGCGGGGCAGTTTTTCACGCACGCCTTTTCGACCCCCCATTTCACCCATTAAATTTTTTGGGGCCGGGGCGCCCAGGAGGCGGTGGAGACAAAAATTTGACTCGTCCGCATCGATTAACAAAACTCGATGACCGGCGTTTTTCAGGGCTTTGGCCAGGAGCACCGAGAATGTGCTTTTACCGCTGCCGCCCTTGCCACTCACAAGTATTTTCATTGTGGAATCCTTTTGCGCGTAAGTTGTTTTACGTTGGATATAAATCGATTACGCTGATGATTTCCGAAAAAGACGAAACTGTCAAGACGCTCTGCAGATTAAATGAGCCATCGGGAAATGGATGGGGGTGCGTTGCCGACAGGCCGGGCGGGGATGATTAAATCCTGGCTCCGAATCAACCCATGATGCCGATACCGGGGAAAACGGTCTCCGGAAAAAAGACGGTTGCTTGAAAACGGCCCGTAATTTTGTTACAAAAGGTACGGATTTAATGCGATTTGATCGATAATGATAACAGGCATCAATAATTCAGGTGACGAAATGATTCGAGTGGCGGTTGTCGGGGCAACAGGGTATGCGGGGGCGGAACTGGTCCGGTTGCTGGCAGGACACCCTGGTGTGAAGATAGCGGCGCTGACTTCGCGGCAGTATGCCGGCACCCGGTTTGATGCGGTCTATCCGGCGTTGGCCGGGGTCATCGATCTCGAACTGGAAACCATGGACCCGGATGAGATCGGTCAACGGGCGGATGTGGTGTTTACGGCGCTGCCCCATAAGATTCCCATGGGGATCGTGCCCGGCCTGCTCGAGCATGGCCTCAAGGTCGTTGATCTGTCGGCGGATTTTCGTCTAAGGGACCAGGCTGTTTACGAAGCACATTACGTGACACATACATCGGCACACCTGTTAGATCAGGCGGTATACGGATTGTGCGAGATATACGCAGATCAGATCAGGGGGGCGGTCCTGGTCGGCAACCCGGGATGTTATCCCACCAGTGCCCTGCTTCCCCTGGTGCCGCTGTTAAAGGCCGGCCTGATCGATACCGATGGTATTATCATCGATTCCAAATCAGGGGTGAGCGGCGCCGGGCGGAGCGTGTCACAAACCGTTCATTTCTGCCATGTCAATGAATCTTTGAAAGCGTATAAAATTGCCAGCCACCGGCACATGCCGGAGATCGAGGAGGTGCTGAGCCTCCAGGCCGGGCAGCCGGTTGAGGTAATGTTTTCCCCGCATCTGATCCCCATGACGCGGGGGATGTTGACCACCACCTATGGCCGCCTGAAACCCGGGGTGACCGGAAGTGATCTGGCCGAATGCCTGCGCCAGGCATACGACGGGAAGCCTTTTCTCCGGTTATGTTCAGATGACAGGTTGCCCGACACGTTAAATGTGCGGGGAACCAATTATTGTGATATCGGCTTTCGGGTTGATGATCGCGTCAACCGGGTGGTGCTTGTTTCCGCCATTGACAACCTGGTCAAGGGGGCAGCCGGTCAAGCGGTTCAGAATATGAATATAATGTTCGGCCTGGAGGAGACGGCCGGTCTGGATACGGTCCCGTTTCCGTTATAGTCGCCGGGTTGAATACTTTTTCGGACGCAAACGATCCGTAAATGCATCACGACATTTTCGCGTGCCATGCGTCTTTATCCGGATATTGAATTCGTTGGTATATAAGAAGCGGTCATATCGAAATATTAAACCACCCGCAGGGCTGGTCCGTTTTGACCTGGTTGTTGAAGAAACGGATCTGGCCATTTATGTCAGGGAACCGATGCAGACCGCTGCGCGGGAACTGGTTCTCGAGAGTCGGGGAGCGATTGAGGCGTATATCCGACAATTTCCGGAATTTGGCCGGACCCTGTCACCCTGGTTGATCCGCGGTCCGGCATCGCCTGTCATCCGTGAAATGGCTGAAGCGGGAGAAAAAGCCGGTGTCGGCCCCATGGCCGCCGTCGCCGGGGTGGTCGCTGAATATGTGGGAACGGGATTACTCGCTGATACTCCCGAGGTGATTGTCGAAAACGGGGGCGATATTTTCGCGTGCGTGTCTCGACCGCTGACCATAGGGATTCTGGCCAGTGATTCCTCCGTAAGCCGAAAAATAGGGGTGCGAATCAATGCCAGGGGGAAACCCATGGGGATATGCACCTCGTCTGGAACGGTGGGACACTCTTTGAGCCTGGGCCGGGCGGAAGCGGTAACCGTTATCTCTCCCTCCTGCTCCCTGGCGGACGCTGCGGCAACGGCTGTAGCCAATCGTGTTCGGTCACCAGACGATATCCGTATTGCGATGGAATGGGCCCGGACGATTCCGGGCGTTGAAGGGGTTGTGATTATCTGTGGGGACAGTGTTGCGGCATGGGGTAACCTGGCCATCGTCCCCCTTGGATAAATCGATAAAGGACTTGAAATTTTACAAAGAACAGGGTAATCTGCCGGATCACCAAACGCGGGCCGCAATCCTTTTCAAGTGGTGCATCGTAATGGTCCGTTTTTGAGCTGTGTTGAAATGGAAATGATAATCAGACTTTGTGAAGATAGCCAGACGGAAACTCTTCAACTGACATTCGGGAGCGAATCGAAATGAAAAAGATTAAACTTGGTATTATTGGGATTATCATCGTATTGGTGCTGGTGTTTGCCTATCAGAACCAGGTCTATTTTAAAGAAAAACATATCCTGGGACTAGATCTGCTGGTGACCGCCCCGTTAACGACCCCCGAAGTTTCCAATGCCATTATATGTCTGGCCAGTTTTTTTCTGGGTATTGTCATGTCTTTTATTATGGGCCTCTCCGGTCGCGTAAAACGGAAACGCCTTGTTAAAAAACTGAACAGCTCCCTGGCCGACTGCGAAAAAGAAATCAAGACATTGAAAAGCAAGATCGAGGCCAGCGAGGAACCCAAACCGACCGAGGAATCGATGCCGGCAGCGGACGAGCAGGTGGCACAGGCCGCCGAATAACCAGATAATCTTTTCGATCATCGTATCCGGGTCGCTTCTTTTTTTATTGAAGATGAACACCCATGCTGTTTAAATTTATATTTACCCATGTAATTGCCTGGCCAGATAATAGTCAATCCATGCATGCCCCGTTCTAAAACCACCCCCATGATCCAGCAGTACCTGTCGATCAAGGACAGGTATAAAGATGCCATTTTGTTCTATCGGATGGGTGACTTCTATGAAATGTTCTTTGAGGATGCCGAAAAGGCATCCCAGATTCTTGGGATCACCCTGACATCACGAAATAAAAACGATGAAACACCGATTCCGATGTGCGGGATACCGCATCATGCGGCCAAAAATTACATTGCGCGTCTGATTGAACAGGGCCTCAAAATTGCGGTCTGTGACCAGGTTGAAGATCCTTCCACCGCCAAGGGGCTGGTCAAACGGGAGGTGGTGCGGGTTATCACGCCGGGAATGATCGTTGAAGATGACTTGCTGGAATCCGGGACCAACAATTTCATCCTGGCGTTTAATATTGACGGCAACGGTGCCGGGCTGGCCTGTCTTGATATTTCTACCGGCGATTTTCGCGTCTGTGAATCGGACAATTTCGAAACCCTGGTCGATGAGGCACGGCGTATCGCCCCGAAAGAGGTGCTTTTGCCCGAATCGGCCCGGCAGGATGACCGGTTTGTTTCGGTTAAACGTGTTTTTGCAGAACAGTCGGTCTCGTTTCGGGAAAATGGTCAGTTTGGATATTCAAGAGGGCGCGAACGGCTGACTTCCCTCTTTCAAACGGTTTCACTGGAAGGATTTGGATGCGAGGCGCTTAAAACCGGGGTGGGGGCGGCCGGGGCCATCATTCAATATGTAAGCGATACCCAGAAACAGGCCGTGGCCCATATTCAACGCCTGACGCCGTATGTTCTTTCCGATTACCTCCAGGTCGATGATATCAGTTGTCGCAACCTGGAATTGATGGAAAATATCCGTACCGGCTCGCGCAAGGGGACGTTGATCAGCGTACTGGACAAGACGGTAACCGCCATGGGGGCGCGCCTGATTAAACAGTGGCTTCGTTATCCGCTGATGGATGTTGGGCGCATCGACCAGCGCCTCAATGCCGTGGCGGAAGCCGTTGACAATCCTTCTGCGACTGCCGATATTCGATCCATGTTGAAAACCGTTGCAGACCTGGAGCGGCTGGGAAGCAAGCTGTCCATGGCCCAGGGAAATGCGCGTGACCTGCTGGCCCTGAAACGATCCTTTCAGGCTTTTCCTGCCCTGCAATCCCGGCTGGAAGCATTTTCGGCGGATTTGTACCGGTTCGATACCCCCGTGGATGCCCTTGCCGCTCTGGCCCGGGAAATTGACCTGGCCATCCGGGAGGATGCGCCCTTGACCATTCACGACGGCGGCCTTATCCGTGAGGGATTTGACAGCGCCCTTGATGAGTTGATCCTGATCAGCCGGGACGGGAAAGGATGGCTGGCCCGCTTGGAAAACCAGGAACGGGAGGCCACCGGGATCTCCAACCTGAAGGTAAAATATAATAAGGTTTTTGGATATTTCATCGAAGTGTCCAAAGCCCGCATTCAATCCGTGCCGGATCATTACGTTCGTAAACAGACCCTGGTCAATGCCGAACGATATATTACCGACGAATTAAAGCAGTTTGAAGCAAAGGTGCTGGGTGCGGAAGAGAAACGGGCCCGACTGGAATACAACCTGTTTTGCCTGCTTCGGCAAAAAATAATTGAAAATACGGAGCTTATCTTTTCCGTTGCCCGTTTCATCGCCCGTCTCGATTGTCTTTTGTGCCTGGCCGCAACAGCCGAACAAAACGATTACCGGCGTCCTACTTTTAATCGTGATGGAATCATCGATATCGCAGATGGTCGCCATCCTGTGGTGGAAAGGGTACTTAAAGGTGAACGGTTCGTACCCAATTCCATCCGGCTGGACAACGATTCCCAACAGGTGCTGATCATTACCGGGCCGAACATGGCCGGAAAATCGACCATATTGCGGCAAACGGCCATCATTGTAATCATGGCCCAGATGGGCGGTTTTGTACCGGCCGATACGGCCGTGATCAACATTACGGATCGGATATTTACCCGTGTGGGCGCCCTTGATAATTTATCGAGCGGCCAAAGTACATTTCTCGTTGAGATGCAGGAGACTGCCAATATTTTAAACAGTGCGACCCCCCGGAGCCTGGTGATCCTGGATGAGATCGGCCGGGGAACCAGCACTTTTGACGGCTTGAGTATTGCCTGGGCCGTGGCGTCTTATCTGCATGATTTGGATACCAGGGGCGTAAAGACGCTGTTTGCCACCCATTACCACGAGCTGTGCGAACTGGCTGACCTCAAGCCGCGGGTTAGAAACTACCATATTGCCGTCAAGGAATGGAACGACGAGATTCTTTTCCTGAGAAAACTGGTGGCGGGTGGAACCAATCGAAGCTACGGTATTCAGGTGGCCCGTCTGGCGGGTATTCCCCGGGCAGTGATATCCCAGGCTAAGGAAAAGCTTTTTAATATTGAACGTCAGACACAGAACGACATCAAGCAGGCGGCACTTCCGACGGACGGCGGGCACACAGGCCGGCGTGTTCAACAATTAAGCCTTTTCCAAACCGCCAGGCAGGAGATTATAAACGAGCTTCGCCGGATAGATATTAACCGGATCTCTCCCTTGGAAGCGCTGTCCCGATTAGACCGGTTAAAACAGATTGCAGAGGAGAATATCAATGGATGACCGTCATACCCTTTTTACAGTTGAAAAAGGCATTGCCACGCTGACATTTAACCGGCCCGAGGCCATGAATGCCCTGAATATGGCGCTGATTGCAGAATTATCCGGGTTGCTGGATGATATTGCCCGGGATGAATCCATACGGGTCCTGATTCTGACCGGAGCCGGTGACAAGGCCTTTGTCGCCGGTGCCGATATTAACGAACTGGCCCAGTGTGACCCCTTGAAGGGGAAACATTTTTCCACCATCGGCCAGGCAGCGATCGGTAAGCTTCAGCACTTATCGATACCGGTGATCGCCGCCGTTAATGGCTATGCGCTGGGCGGCGGGAGCGAAATTGCCCTGGCATGCGATTTTATTTATGCCGCCGAAACGGCCATGTTCGGTTTGCCTGAAATTACGCTGGGCCTTATTCCGGGATTTGGCGGCACTCAGCGCCTGCCGCGGCTGGTTGGGGCGAATATGGCCAAGGAGCTGATTTTTACCGGCCGGATGCTGACCGCTGCGGAAGCAGAGAAAGCAGGCATCGTAAACCGGGTACTTCCGGGTGAAGGACTTATGGAAGCGGTTAAAAAAACGGCGGCTGCCATCGCCGGAAAGGGAAAGGTCTCTTTACGGGCAGCCAAGCAGGTGATTAACCAGGGTTTGGATGTGGATCTGGTTACCGGTTGTGCGCTTGAAGCTGATGCGTTTGCTCTGTGCATGGCCAGTGTCGATTCAAAGGAAGGGACCCGTGCTTTTCTTGAAAAACGAAAAGCGGAATTTAAAGGCGGCTATTTCCAATAGCGGCGTCATTATTTTTGCGGCCGATGTTCACTGGATGAAAAACATCTGTGTTTATAGATAGATATCGATGCGCAAAGCAGCAATTCTCGCTGAGGAATTAATTGTGAATTGGGAATTGGGGACAAGGAACCCCCTGTGTCAGGATAGATGTCGCCTCTACTTGAAGAGTTGTGTGTGAGGAGGGGCGTAGTAAGGTTGGCGGGGATTTTTCCGCTAAGCGGTTCAGTTCAACACCTCTTTTGGAAACAATTCCTGTTGACACTACAACCCCCATTGATTATACGTGTTTTAGCGTCACAATTTTGATCTGAATCGTAAGCGGAAACCGGAAGACACCATATGTTGTGAATAATTTAGTTACCGTACACAGCCTGTCTTTTTTTGCTTGTCCGCTTCCAAAAAGCAAGTTCTTATCAGTGCTGATGAATGCGTGCCTGATTATTTTCCAGGTGGCCCCGCCAGGAGGCAAGGATGCTGATATCATGGAGAAGCTCACCGATATCCTCGGCCCTGCCATCCGGTAATATAATATCAATCAGTTGATGTGCCATACGCTCAATGGGGGAAGTTGTCTTTGTCCGGCGCTTTTCCGGGCTCGCGGTTCTATGTTTCCTGATTATTCTATCCCATACCATTGGGGAAAATTTATAAAGATAACCAACAGCACCTTTCAGCCGGGGATGATCTATGAAAAAGACCAAATTCACATTAGGCAACGGCAAAAAGCCGGAAATTGAGATCAACAAAACCACGAATCAAAAATTCTGGCAAAGTCCAAATTTTACCTTTTGGCTGTATATCCTCTTTATCCTGATTTCTCTCCAGTTCTACCAGGTATATAAGCAGGCCAGGCAGGAGGAAATTCCCTACAGCCAGTTCCTGACCTATGTCAAAAAGCATGAGGTGGCCGAGGCCGTGGTCACGGATCGGGTTATCTCCGGCACCCTGAAGCTGAAAGATAAAAAGACCAATCAGCCGCGCCGGTTTATCACCGTTCCTTTGATGTGGAATAATGACCTGGCCATGACCCTTGAAAAGAACGGAGTCAAATATACGGTTCGTCAGGATGCCAACTGGCTGGGAAAATTTTTCTTCAACTGGGTCCTGCCATTCGGCCTGCTTTTCCTGTTCTGGGGATGGATGGCCAAGCGTATGGGCTCTATGGGCAGGGATGTGCTCAACATCGGCAACAAAATCCACATTCATCCTGCCGATCTTCCCAAGGTGACCTTTGAAGATGTTGCCGGTCTTGAGGAGGCCAAACAGGAACTCAAGGAAAGCGTTGATTTTCTGAAAGATCCGACCCAGATCCAGAAACTGGGT
>QNYZ01000069.1 GCA_003973265.1 Deltaproteobacteria bacterium
GGGCGTGATCGGCGAGGGAAAGGGGATTGCCGCCATGTGTGTGGCGCTGATAAAACCGATCACCGTGACCGCGTAAGAGACCGGGGAAAAGACAGGTGAGAGACTGAGAGAAGCGTTTCGGATTTTTCACCGCTGCACCCGGCCTTTTTTTGACCAACGATCCATCGAAAGCCATTGCAGGGAAAATATGGGATTACGAATTTATAATACATTAACCAGACAAAAAGAGCCGTTTGATCCACTGACACCCGGCCAGGTAAAAATGTACGTATGCGGCCCGACGGTATATGACCTGTGCCATATCGGCAACGCCCGTTCTGTTGTGGTGTTTGATGTGGTGGCCCGCTATCTGAGGCAAAGAGGGTACCAGGTGACCTATGTCCGCAATTTTACCGATGTGGATGACAAGATCATCAACAGGGCCAATAGGATGAAGATGACGCCAGACGCTCTGGCCAACCGGTATATTGATGAATTTTATACGGACATGGACACCCTGAATGTTGAACGGGCGACGCTGGAACCCCGGGCAACGGATCATATCGACCAGATGTGTCGGTTCATCGAACGGTTGATCGAAAAAAACCTGGCGTATGAAGTAGACGGTGATGTCTACTTTGCCGTGGAGAATTTCAGGGATTACGGAAAACTGTCGGGCCGGCGATTGGACGACATGGCGGCCGGCGCCCGGGTGGATGTTGACAAACGCAAGCGCAATCCTTTTGATTTTTCCCTGTGGAAAAGCGCCAAGCCGGGTGAGCCGTCATGGGAAAGCCCCTGGGGTCGGGGACGCCCGGGATGGCATATTGAGTGCTCCGTCATGAGTTCCGAACTTCTGGGAGAAACCTTTGATATTCATGGCGGCGGGAAAGACCTCATATTTCCGCATCATGAAAACGAGATTGCCCAGTCGGAGGGAGCGACGGGGCGGACCTTTGCCCGATACTGGATGCACAATGGGTATGTTAATATCAACCGGGAGAAAATGTCCAAATCCCTGGGAAATTTTACGTTTACCCGGGATCTGCTGGCGCGCTATCATCCCGAGACCCTCCGGCTGTTTTTGTTGTCCAACCAGTACCGGAGCCCCATTGATTTCTCGGATCAGAATCTCGCGCAAGCCGAGATCGGCCTGGAGAAAGTGTACGCGCTTTTAAAGCGCATCGACGATGTTCTTCGACCCGTACCCAGGCCGGAAAAAATTTCCACCGGCGAATATTTCGGCCGGTTCTGCAAGGCCATGGACGATGACTTTAATACGGCCAGGGGGATCGGGATCCTTTTTGACGGTGTTCGCCATGCCAATAAATGGATGGACAACGCAAGGGAATCCCTTTCTCCCGAAACGGTGTCTTTACTTCAAACTGTCCGAAACGATATGCTGAAAATGGGAGAGATCCTTGGCATACTGACCATTTTGCCCGCCCTGTTTTTCGAACAAAAACGTTCTCGATCCCTGGCTGCGGTTGAGATCGACGCCGACCGGATTGATCAGCTGGTCCGGCAGCGCACGAAAGCCCGTGCCGAAAAGGATTGGGACGCCGCCGACCGGATTCGTGACCAGCTGGACGAAATGGGCGTGACAGTTGAAGATCGTCCGGGTGGAGCCGTCTGGAAAGTTTCAAGAAATAAGATAGATACAGAACAAGCCTGATGGAGAAATTTAAGTTTGTATCCCCCTTTAAACCCACCGGTGATCAGCCTGCTGCCATTGATCAACTGACCCAGGCGCTCGAAGCCGGCAGACAATTCAATGTACTGCTTGGGGTCACCGGTTCCGGTAAAACCTATACCATGGGGCAGGTCATCGCCCGGGTCAATCGGCCCGCCCTTATCCTGGCACCCAACAAGACCCTGGCCGCCCAGCTCTATACCGAATTCAAAGGCTTATTCCCTGATAACGCCGTTGAGTATTTCGTGAGCTATTACGACTATTACCAGCCCGAAGCCTATATTCCCACCTCGGATACCTATATCCAGAAGGATTCCTCGATTAATGAGATGATCGACAAGATGCGCCATTCGGCCACGATGAGTGTTCTTACCCGGCGGGATGTCGTTGTTGTGGCCAGCGTGTCCTGCATTTTCGGACTGGGCGCACCGGAAGACTACCTGGCCATGCGGGTGAACCTGGAAACGGGACAGATACTTGATCGGGATAAATTGTTGAAGGATCTGGTGGCCATGCACTACGAACGAAACGATGTTGATTTTTTCCGCGGTGTGTTTCGGGTGCGGGGGGACCGGGTCGAAATTTTTCCAGCCTACGAGGAAAACAAAGCGGTCCGGATCGATTTTTTTGGAGATGAAATTGACGGCATCTGTGAAATTGACCCGCTCAAGGGAGATCTGCTCAACCGGTTGCGAAAGGTTTCGATTTTTCCGGCCAGCCACTATGTCACCCAGAAAGACACCAAGAAGCGGGCCATCCGGACCATCCTGGCCGAGTTGAAAGAGCGGGTCGACTATTTTCGCGACCAGAACAAGCTCCTCGAAGCCCAGCGAATCGAGGAACGGACCCAATTTGATCTGGAGATGATTCAGGAGGTCGGCTATTGCAACGGCATTGAAAATTATTCGCGCCACTTCACCGGCCGGTCGCAGGGCGAGCCGCCGCCCACCCTGCTCGATTATTTTCCCGACGATTTTATCATGTTCATTGACGAAAGTCATATCAGCACTCCCCAGATGCGGGCGATGTACAAAGGCGACCGGTCCCGCAAAGAAACGCTGGTTAACTATGGATTTCGCCTGCCATCGGCCCTGGATAACCGGCCGTTGAAATTTGCCGAATCCGAAGCACGGATGAACCAGGTGGTATTTGTGTCGGCCACGCCCGCGGACTATGAACTGGAAAAAAACCAGGGGCCGCCGGTGGAATTAATCGTCCGGCCCACCGGCTTGATCGATCCGGTTGTGCATATCCGGCCTGCGACGGCACAGGTGGATGACCTCCAGGCAGAAATTCAAAACCGTATTGATCGCAACGAGCGGGTGCTCGTGACCACCCTGACCAAACGCATGGCGGAAGACCTGACCGATTACTTTACCGACCTTGGGCTTAGCGTGCGATACCTGCACTCCGACATCAAGACCATGGAACGGATGGACATTATCCGAGACCTCCGGCTGGGTGAATTTGACGTGCTTATCGGGATTAACCTGCTTCGGGAAGGGCTGGATATTCCCGAGGTGACCCTGGTGGCCATCCTGGATGCCGACAAAGAGGGCTTTTTACGTTCCACCCGGTCACTGATCCAGACCTTTGGCCGGGCAGCCCGAAATGTCAACGGTACCGTTATCCTGTATGCCGACCGGATAACCGGTTCCATGCAGCGGGCGATTGATGAGACCGACCGCCGCCGCCGGATTCAGGAGGAATATAACCGCGTCCATCATGTCACCCCGATGAGCATTCAAAAAGATATCACTGCCATCTTTGATAGCGCTTACCAGGAGGCCGACACCACATCGGCAGACCCGGTGGCCGAGGCAATATCGGCTTATGGCGCAGCAGACAATCTGGATCACATCCTGGAGTCTTTGGAAAATGAGATGCGGGAGGCCGCGGCAGAACTTGATTTTGAGCGGGCGGCCGTGCTTCGGGACCGGATCGGGGTGTTGAAGCGAAAGATGCTGTTTGAAGGGGGGTAACCGACGCGCATGATATCACCACCATCCCAGTCATCCGGAAATGATCACCTGGCCTTTCTGCGCGCCCGGCAGCGCATTGCCCCATCAGGTCCCGGGGTCTACCTGATGAAAGGCATCAACGGAAAAATCCTTTATATCGGCAAGGCCATTTCACTGAAAAAAAGGCTGGCCGCCTATTTTAACCGGCCGGTTCTCCCGGATCCGAAAACCACCGTGCTGGTTAAGAAGATTGTCACGTTTGAGACCATCGTCACGGAAACCGAAAAAGAAGCCCTGATCCTTGAAGCCAACCTGATCAAGCGCTATCGTCCCCGCTATAATATTGATTTGAAGGACGGCAAGCGGTATCCGTCCCTCTGTCTGGATACATCTCATCCCTATCCGAACCTGACCATGGTCAGGAAACCGAATCGCAGGGATGTTCGCTATTTCGGCCCCTATTCCTCTTCACGCGGGGTCCGCGAAACACTGCGATTTGTAAACAAAACCTTTAAGCTGCGAAAATGTAAAAACCGGGAATTTGCCACCCGGAACCGTCCCTGTCTCCACTACCAGATGGGAAACTGCCTGGCACCCTGCTGCCTCGATGTGGATCCGGCCGCCTACCGGGAAATTATGAGGGCGGTCACGCTTTTTCTCAACGGCCGCACCCCGAAACTGATCAGGCAACTGAAAGACCAGATGCATCGTGCAGCTGAAAAAGAGGCGTTCGA
The DNA here is from genome assembly GCA_003973265.1 of Deltaproteobacteria bacterium. Lineage (GTDB taxonomy): Bacteria > Desulfobacterota > Desulfobacteria > Desulfobacterales > QNYZ01 > QNYZ01. The sequence goes on from QNYZ01000069.1 coordinate 4,368, forward strand.
AGCGGCGGCTCTATTTCGCGACCAGATTTTCGCGCTGGAGCGAACCATCGAAAAACAGGTGGCCGTCACCACGGATTTTGCCGATCGGGATGTTCTGGGCCTGGCCACCGGCGCGGAGATCACAATCATTACAGTCATGGCCGTCCGCGGTGGATTTGTCATCGGAACACGTCATTTTCCTTTTGACGATACGGCGGTGCCGGATGCCGAATTGCTGGAATCATTTGTTCGCCAATACTACGAACGAAGTCCGTTTGTTCCGCCGGAAATCCTGGTGCCGCATCCGCTGGAAAATGAATCGATGCTCAGCGACTGGCTGAGCGGAACCGCCGGGCGACGGGTGCGGATTCACTTTCCACAACGGGGACGGAAGGTATCTTTGAAAAAGATGGCCGATCAGAATGCCGCCATCGAATTGAAAAAACGGACATCGCAACAGACGGCGGACATGGCCTTGCTGATGGACCTGCAGAAACGGCTGCGCCTGCCGCGATTGCCCGAACGTATCGAGTGCTTTGATAATTCCAACCTCAGCGGTACGAACCCCGTGGCCGGCATGGTCGTTTTTGTCCGGGCGCGGCCGTATAAACGGGATTATCGCAAATTTCGTTTGAACCCGGCCACCGGATCGGATGATTATATGGCCATGGCCGAAGTCCTCACCCGTCGCTTTCAATCGGAATCATCGCCCCGCGTGTTACCCGATCTGCTGGTGGTTGACGGCGGCAAGGGGCAACTCAACGTGGCCCTTGCCGTATTGAAAAAACTGGGTCTGGCCAATCGGTTGAATGTCCTGGGACTGGCCAAAAAAGACGAGGCCCGGGGAGAGACTGAAGATAAAATCTATCTGCCCGGGCGGGCCAACCCGGTATCAACGACCCGCCACCCTCAGGTATTGCGGCTCCTGGAACGGATTCGTGATGAAGCTCACCGGTTTGCCATTACCTTTCAACGTCGGCAACGAACGAAAAGAGCATTCGCATCCGCACTGGACGCCATCGAGGGAATCGGCCCCAGGCGCAAACAGGTGCTTTTATCTCATTTTGGAAATGTGAAAGCCATTGCCGCCGCATCGATCGAGGAACTGGCCGCTCTTCCCGGCATGACCCGGCCGGCGGCCGGGAGGGTTCTCAAATATCTATCAGGCAGGTGACCTCTCGATGCCGACCTTTGCCGGCCGGCATCCAGGAGGTCAAAGGGGGGATCCGTTAGTAATCGATTCCGGCCAGTACGCTTTTGAGCTCGGCCACCGCATCGGCAGATTTTTTCAGGGCCGCTTTTTCATCGTCGGTCAGGGAAATCTCGATCACACCCTCAATGCCGTTGGCGCCCAGTTTGACCGGTACGCCGATAAACAGATCGTTGATTCCGTATTCGCCTTCAAGGTACGCCGCGCAGGGAAGAATTTTCTTTTTATCCTTAAGGATCGATTCGGCCATTTCCACTGCTGCCGATGCCGGGGCATAGTAGGCGCTTCCCGTTTTCAATAAGGAGACGATCTCGGCGCCGCCATTGGCCGTCCGGTCAACCAGCGCATCGATCCGCTCTTTCGACATCAACTCGGTGATCGGGATTCCCGCAACGGTAGAAAAGCGGGGCAGGGGAACCATGGTATCTCCATGGCCACCCAGCACAAAGGCGTGGGTGTTTTCCACGGACACGTCCAGTTCCATGGCAATAAAGGCCCGGAACCGGGCGGAGTCAAGCACACCGGCCATACCGATAATCCGGTTTTTGGGAAAACCACTGGTTTCATAGGCTACCTGGCACATGGCGTCCAGCGGGTTGCTGACAATAATCAACACCGCATCGGGCGATTTCTGACAGATGGCCTGGGTGACTTTTTTCATGATGCCGGCATTGGTACTGATCAGGTCATCCCGGCTCATTCCCGGCTTTCGCGGAATGCCGGCCGTAATAATGACGATGTCAGATCCTGCGCTGGCCTCGTAATCATTGGTTCCGGTCAGCTGGGCATCGTGTTTCTCAATGGCCGCCGCCTCGGTCAGATCCAGCGCCTTTCCCTGGGGAACGCCTTCAATGATGTCTATCAATACCACATCGCAGAGTTCTTTTTCCGCCAGTCTCTGTGCAGCGGTGGCGCCCACGTTTCCGGCGCCCACAACGGTTACTTTGCTGTTCATAAAATCCTCCTTGTAAATTATATTTGGCCTGCTCAATAAAGAATTCGATCGCTTTTTCATCCCGCCCGATACAGGACCCGATACCGGACCCGATACCGGAAAGGTGTGAACCAATACCTTGAGTTGGATAGCACACTACCCCTGATTGTCAATCATTATCCTTGTTCGCATTCACCCTTTATTGACAAACCCCCGGGATCAAGTATAACGGCTACTGCAAGAGGATGAACGAATCGGTCATAAATACCATGAAAACGAAAGAAGAGGAAGGTTTCCATGAAGAGCAAACCAGTAATGCAGACGGATTTTAAAGACCTGAAACTATTGCAGCGCGGCAAGGTTCGAGACATGTATGATCTGGGTGACAAGTTGCTGATGGTTGCCACCGATCGGCTGTCGGCCTTTGATGTCGTTATGCCGGATCCCATTCCGGACAAGGGAAAGGTCCTGACCCAGATTTCTCTTTTCTGGTTCGATGTCATGCAGTCCGTCATCGCCAACCACCTGATTTCCGCTGATGTAGAGAAATACCCGGAGCCGTGCCGTGCGTATGCCGACATCCTTCATGGGCGCAGTATGCTGATCAAAAAGACCCGGCCCCTGGCCATTGAATGTGTGGTGCGCGGGTATATTTCCGGTTCAGGATGGAAGTCATACCAGCAGTCGGGAACGGTTTGCGGTATTTCGCTCCCCGAAGGGTTGAAAGAATCCGACCGGCTGCCGGAGCCGATTTTTACGCCGTCGACAAAGGCTGACCTGGGCGCCCATGACGAAAACATTGACTTTGACCGGGCGGCCGACATCGTTGGGCGGTCATTGGCGGAAAAGGTCCGGGAGATCAGCCTTTCTATCTACAAAAAAGGCGCCGAGCTGGCCGCGGAAAAGGGGATTATCATCGCCGATACCAAATTTGAATTCGGCCTGGACGGCGATAACCTGATTCTGATCGACGAAGTCCTGACACCGGACTCTTCCCGGTTCTGGCCCCGGGCGACCTATGCGCCCGGCGGTCCCCAGAAAAGTTATGACAAACAATATGTACGCGATTACCTGCTATCGATCAATTTTGACAAAAAGCCGCCGGGGCCGCCGCTTCCGGCAGAAGTAATCGATGCCACCCGGAAAAAATACCTGGAGGCCCTGACGCAACTGGCCGGCAACGCGTATGCTGTTTGAAACGAAAAAGATCCTTCTCGATACGATCGATATAAAAGACCACACTTTCCGGATCAGCTCTTTTGCCGATCCGGTTTGGATCAAGGCCCTGGCCGATTCCATTGACCGGCTGGGGCTGCTCCAGCCACCGTTGATTGACGAAAGCGGATCTCATCGACAAATTGTTTCCGGTTTTCGGCGGGTCGCGGCCTGTGACCAATTGGGCCGCAGGGAGATCGCCTGCCGCTTACTGACACCGGACGCGCCCCGCCCATGGGTCGCCCAGCAGGCTGTCGCCGAAAACGCCTGGCAGCGACCGCTGAACCTGATGGAAAAAGCCCGGGCGGTTGCACTGCTTGAAAAGATGAGGGGTGAATCAGATCGGATGACGGTACTGGCCGCACTCGCAGGGCAGGTTGAAAACCAGAAGATGATCGACAAGTTGACCCGTCTATCCCGCCTGCCGTTATCGATTCAACGGGCCGTGGAAAACGATTTGCTGGGCCTGGCCATGGCCCTGGCATTGGGAGATCTGGCATCGGAAGATGCCGGTCAGATACTCGATCTTTTTCAAACCTTCCGGTTTGGCTTGAACCGGCAACGGGAACTGATGGAATTAATACAGGAAATAGCGAAGAGGGAATCGATTTCCATCGGCCAGGTACTGAAATCGGACGTCATTACCAGTATCCTTAACCGGCCCGGTCAGGACCGGCCGGCCCGGGGAGGCGCCCTTCGGCGGTATCTGAAACAACGCCGGTATCCGGCGTTATCGCAGGCGGAAACAGCATTTAAACAGTTGGAATCAGAGCTGGGGCTCGGCCCCCGGATCCGGTTGGTGCCCCCGCCGTATTTCGAGGGAAACACGTATCAATTGATTTTCGCGTTTGATACGCTCGATGAATTAACCCGCCATCAGCAGCATCTTGAAAAAATGAGGCAGCATCCCCGCCTGCAACGGATTTTGGGGAATATGCCGATGAAACAGTAGACAACAAAAGCGTCGGGAACAGGCGATTATCCCCGGTTTTTTATATGGTTCCCATGAAATCGAGTTTCATTTTGGATTGAAACGCTTCTATCCGCTTAAAGATCTCTTTAAGCATTTTCTGTTCGATCTGGGTTAATTTTTTCGGATTGATGTAATTATCCGGTGCCTGGCCCTCATCGAGGATGGCGGTGATTTGACGGACCAGGCGCAACTGCATCAGAAAGCTGTAAGCTTTTTCAATCTCTTCATATTGCGTCGGGGTCAGCACGCCGTTCAGTTTCAACGAATGCAGCCGTTCCAGTGTATTGGTCGTTTCGATCTTGTTTTTCAAGCCATAGATTCGGGCAAAATCGACGATGGGCAACATCGCGCTTTTAATGTCAAATTTGCTGCGATGCTTGCCCCTGGATTCCACAACGAAATTACGAAAAAATCCCAGGGGCGGCCTGAAATGGAGCGCGTTTTCAGTCATGTAACTGAAAAATCCGCTTCGTTCCTCCAGTGACTCAAACAGAAATTTCTGCAGCTGATCAACCAGATCGGCCGCACCGTATCCGCACCGGAAATCAAAGAAAATACTCGCATTCAGCAGATCTTCAGGGCCGGCGGCATGGATCCAGTTGGTGAAATTTTTTTTCCATTCTGATAACGGCAGGCACCAGGACGGATTTTTGGCCATCACCCCGCCGGTGCAGAACGAATACCCGGCTTGATCGAGCAGGGTACAGGCCTTTTCACCAAATCGGAGGAAATAGGCGTTGATCTCTTTTTCCGATTCGTCGGCAATATCTTCATAGATGATCGCATTGTCCTGGTCGGTTTTTAATGTCTGTTCAAACCGACCGTCGCTGCCCAGAATCATAAAAGCGAATTTTATCGGCGGCGGGCCGAGTTCATCGAGGGTAAACCGGATTATTTTATTTAAAATCACATCGGAAAAAGTCGAGATAAAACGGGTCAGGTTCTTTGCGTACGCCCCGTTAGCCACAAGTTCGCGTAAAACGGACGGCAGCCGGTGCTGTTTTTCAATAATTTCGGCCATACACCCGGATTCCTCGGTCTCGCGGATTAAAAAGAGGGGAGACTGACTCCGGTTTCTTATAATATCCCGGCTGGAAAGGATACCGATCACCTGGTTGTTCGAATCGTGAACAGCCAGGTGCCGAATATCCTGCTGGATCATGGCCATACAGGCTTCAAAAATCGGTGCATCGACAGGGAAGGTGATCAACGGCGCGGACATGATTTCGGATGCCGGCTCTGAGATATCACGCCCGGTCGCTACGACCCTGCGGGCCAGGTCACGTTCCGTCACCACGCCGACACAGTCACCCGCCTGGTCCTTTAAAAACAGCGCGCTGATCTGGGAATGATCCATTATACCGGCGGTTTCCTGAATCGACATGGTGGTTTTGCCGAAAACCGGCTCCAGCGAGCAGATGGACGATATGGGCTGGTTAAAGAATCGGCTCCCCATTTCCTGGGACTGAGCTGTTTTGGAAATAATGGCGGCATACGATTTTTCAAGCATCCGCTTTCCAAAAATATCGGTAAAGAATTCGAGGAAGGCCGGATACCGATCACAAAGTGAGAGAAAATCGGCCTTGGACAGCAGATAGAAAACAGAGGGCTCAATGACCCGGAAGCTGCGAACGGCAATGCCGTCGTTATGCAGAATTGAGATACCGCCGAACAGCTCGCCTTCGCTTAAAATTCCCCGCATGGTTTTTTTATTACGGGTTTCATAGTATCGCTCGGCAGACCCCTTTTGGAGGATATACAGATGGCCTATTCGCGAACGGCCCTGAATGAAAAGAACGGTATTCTCAGGATATTTCACAATGGATAAAGATGGGACGATCCGATCGATCTCTTCTTCGGGAAGAAAAGAGAACGGCGCCATCGTGGAAAGAAAGTATTTGGCGGCGCCGGTTCCGATCACGCGACTGAGGGCCTCGTCGAAAATATTATGACTGAAATTTTCGATGAAGTATTCAAAAAAAGCAATATGACGGACGCATAAATCCTGAAAAACATCAGCGGGAACCTGATAGCCACGGCAGTCATTTTCCGCAATGACGGTTTTAAGGGATATGCCGCTGTTCATTAAAATTGTGATACCGCCGAAAATTTCTCTTTCCCGGATATACCCGACCCGTTTCCGCCGGCCCTCGTTTTCATCGAAAAGGGACAGCTTTCCCCGGGTCACGATGAAGATATAGTCGATCCGGGTTTCTCCCTCCAGGGCCAGAAGGGTGCCCGCGGGGAAATGTTTTTCGGTACCTGCAGCGGCAAATTTTGTGATTTCCTCTCTGGGAAGGAAGGAAAAGTGCGGCATTTTTGATAAAAATGAAAATATTTTCTGGGCCATGGCCGCTCCTTGATATTGACTGGTGAGGGGATCAATATATGGAAGATGGCGCCATTGTAGCACAAAAAAAAGCGCTGGCCAATGAAAAGGCCGGCGCTTTTTTCTAGGCTGTTGTTGCCTCTCTATTTGTTGGCAATGGGCACACGGATACTCTCGACAAGCTTCTGGATTCTCTCGGGCGGGGGTTCCGTATTTCTCGAAACCACGAAGGCGACCAGAAAGTTAATGCATGCACCGACGAAACCGAAAGCCTGGGGTTTGATCCCGAACAGCCAGTAGTCCACATTATCCGGGAGCATGGCCGTGGATTTAAAGAAAAACCATCCTTTAAACACAAAGATATATACCAGCGTGGTGCCCAGACCGCAAAGCATGCCGGCGATGGCCCCTGTGCTGTTCACCCGTTTTGAAAAGATCCCCATCATAATGGCCGGGAAGATGGAAGATGCCGCCAGGCCAAAGGCCAGGGCAACCACCTGGGCGGCAAAACCCGGTGGGTTTAGCCCCAGATAGCCGGCAACGAGAATGGCACATCCGATGGCAATACGAGAATAGAGCAGCTCTTTTTTATCATCGATATCCGGCATCAGCCAGCCTTTCAACACATCGTGAGAAACAGCGGTGGCAATGGCAAGCAGCAGTCCGGCCGCGGTTGAAAGGGCCGCGGCAACGCCGCCTGCTGTCACCAGCGCAATTACCCAGTATGGCAATCCGGCGATTTCAGGATTGGCAAGAACCATGATATCCCTGTCAACCTTCACCATTTCATTGCCTTTCCAGCCATAGGATGCCGCTTTTTTCATGTTTTTCTCATTATAGTACTGGATGCGGCCATCGCCGTTTTTATCTTCAAACTTTAAAAGGCCGGTTTTTTCCCAGCTCTTAAACCAGCTGGGTACTTTCGCATATTCGATATTCCCATCCGGACTTCCAATCTCTCCGATCTGGATGGTATGCATCAGGTTCATGCGGGCCATGGCTCCCACCGCCGGTGCCGTGGTGTAAAGAAGCGCGATAAAAACAAGAGCCCATCCAGCGGATGAACGGGCGTCCTTTACCTTGGGGACGGTAAAAAAGCGCATAATTACATGGGGCAGCCCGGCCGTACCGATCATCAACGACATCGTTAAAAACAGCATATTCGTTGTTGACATCTTCTGGGCCGTGTATTGCGCAAACCCAAGGTCTGTCAGAATTTTATCCAGGTTATCGAGAAGATACATGCCATTTCCGTTGCTCATGGCACTGCCAAGACCCAATTGCGGAATCGGTACGCCCGTCAAGGTCATTGAAATGAATATGGCCGGAACCGTATATGCAAAAATAAGCACACAATACTGGGCGATCTGGGTATTGGTCACGCCTTTCATGCCGCCGAAAACCGCATAGATGAATACGATGATCATTCCGATAACAATCCCATTGGCAAAGGAGATGTCGAGGGAGCGGGAAAAGACCACCCCGATTCCCTTCATCTGGCCGATCACGTAGGTGACGGAGGCGGTCACCAGGCAGAGGACGGCAACCATCCTTGCTGTATTGGAATAGTACCTTTCACCGATAAACTCTGAGACGGTAAATTTTCCGAATTTTCTCAGGTAGGGAGCCAGAAGCATGGCCAGAAGACAATAGCCGCCGGTCCAGCCCATTAGATAAACCGATGCATCATACCCTAAAAAGGCGATCAGGCCCGCCATTGAAATAAAAGAGGCGGCCGACATCCAGTCTGCGCCGGTGGCCATACCATTGAGAACCGGATGAACGCCTTTACTGGCAACATAAAACGCGCTGGTGTCTTTTGCTTTCGAACGAATCGCAATAACAATATATAGCAGAAACGATGCTCCAACAATAAGATATGTCCAGGCTTTTAAGCTCATTTTTATCTCCTTTTATTCTTCTTCAACGCCAAATTCACGATCCAGCTTTGCCATTCGGTTGGAATAGAAAAAAATCAACGCCACAAAGACGTATATTGACCCCTGCTGCGCAAACCAGAATCCCAACTTGTATCCCCCAATTGAAATCGCATTCAGCGGATGAACCAGAATAATTCCGAACCCGAAAGAAACGACAAACCATACAATTAAGCATCCGATGACCAGCCTGATATTGCGACGCCAGTATTCCTCCCTTGACTTTTCACCCATGGTCTTTCCTCCCTTGGTAATAAGTTAATAAACGCTGTTCACTAAATTAAACAGGCTCATACTTTTCGTATGCCACTAAATTTTCATGTTGTCAAGATACTATTTGGTTTTTCTTTAGCGATATACAACGAAAAATTTTTTTACCCGATACGATAAAAATTTATTTATTCATTTACTGAAAATGATTCGGAGAGTCGGTTCGCTATCATAAATTATAGCTTACTATCCGTTCTTGACATGATCGGGCAGGTTTGAGTATATATCTGGCGCAAGATATCTTGATCTTGTTAACAGTGCCCCGGCGCGGGTATAAAACAGAAAATTTAACAGCATGCCAAAAAAATTTGCATTTTCCTTAATTGTTTTGTCGACGATTGTTTACGGCAGTATATTCTTGATGGCCAATCATTATGGAACCGGTTTTTTTGATGAAATTCTGATTCAGCTGAACCGGATGACGCTCAACCTGTCTAAAAAACAGGAAGTAGATCAAACCAGGCTCATACTCAAAACCATTTTAGAGAACGAACATCCCCCGGCCAGCTGGAATTCCCTGATTGCCCGCAGCCGGCAAAAAGACCACAAGGAACTGTTTTACTATTATAAAATATGGTCCATTAAATCGAAGCTGAGCCTTAAAGATATAAGCCGATCATACCCGATCTTTGAATCCAATAAGGATCATTACACCCTTATCAACATGCGTTACGGCAACACGAAACCGGTATTGCAGTTTCCCTTCTTCAAAAATAAAGCCGGAAAGCTTGTCGCGGGCCTGTTTTTCCCCATCAATGAGGCCCCCATGTCGGCCGACTATAACAACGATAAAATAATCAATTACGAGGATGTCGTCCTTGCCCGGAAGAGGGAACATAAGGCCATATAATGGCTTATTCCCCATGCGGCTCACCTGCTGACCGTATTTCCAGATGATCAAACTCAACTCCAGGTTTCCGGTGACGTGCCACGTGGCGTTGCTTTTAAGTAAATCACCGGGTATGAATGAAAAATTTCTTGACAGGTACCCGCCAAATATTTTATTGAACCATAAATATTAAATTGCATTCAATTTTTATTGCATTATTGAATCCCATGGGTGCCTTATCGGGAAAGCAGGGTGCCTGGGTCCTTTCAAAGCAAACATCCATCTAAAAAAGGAGGAGTCTCATGGCAGAAAAAGAAGTGGCCGAAACCTCGGAAGCTCAGATTGCCGTTCACTGGGGTGAAGAAGAATATTATTATCCTTCCACTGAATTTGTTGCCCAGGCGAACATGGCGGACCCGGACGTCTATGACCGGTTCAGCCTCGACAATTTTCCGAATTGTTTCAAGGAATATGCCGACCTTCTGGACTGGTACGAATACTGGCACACAACGCTGGATACCAGTGATGCCCCCTGCTGGAAATGGTTTGTCGGGGGAAAGATCAATGCGTGTTATAATTGTGTCGACCGGCACCTGCCCAAATACAAAAATAAAACTGCGATCCATTTTGTTCCGGAGCCACTGGAAGAGGGGTATGTGCACATTACCTACCAGGAACTGTTTGTCCGGATCAATGAGTTTGCCGCAGTGTTGAAAGATGTGTGCGGCTTAAAGGCCGGCGACCGGGTCACCCTGCATATGCCCATGGTGCCGGAGCTGGCCATTACCATGCTGGCCTGTGCGCGGCTGGGCGTGATTCACTCTCAGGTGTTCGGTGGTTTCTCCGGACGGGCCTGTGCCGACCGGATCGTCGATTCGGGCAGTAATATATTAATTACGGCCGATGCCTATTACCGGTCCGGCAACCTAATCGATCATAAGGAAAAGGCCGACATCGCCGTCGACCTGGCCGCCAAGGATGGACAGGTTGTCGATAAAGTCCTCGTCTGGCAGCGGTACCCGGGAAAATATTCAGCCAAGACACCGATGGTCGACGGGCGGGACTATTTTGCCAACGACCTGGTGAAAGACAAGTACGGTGCGCGGGTGGCGCCGGAAAAAATGCCGGCCGAAGCGCCTCTTTTCCTGATGTATACCAGCGGGACCACGGGAAAGCCCAAGGGGTGTCAGCACAGCACCGGCGGCTACCTGGCCTACACGGCCGGGACCTCCAAATATGTGCAGGATATCCACCCGGAAGATGTCTACTGGTGCATGGCTGATATCGGCTGGATTACCGGCCATTCCTACATCGTTTACGGCCCGCTGGCCATCGCCGCTTCCACGGTGATTTACGAAGGCGTGCCCACCTATCCGGATGCCGGCCGGTCCTGGCGAATCGCCCAGGATCTGGATGTAAACATTTTCCACACGGCGCCCACCGCCATCCGGGCGTTGCGGAAAATCGGCCCCGATGAACCCAAAAAATATCATTATCATTTCAAACACATGACCACGGTGGGCGAACCGATCGAGCCGGAAGTATGGCGCTGGTATTACAACGAGGTGGGTCGCGGAGAAGCGGCAATCGTCGATACCTGGTGGCAGACCGAAACCGGTGGATTCCTCTGCAGTACGTTGCCGGCTATCAAACCGATGAAACCGGGCAGCGCCGGTCCAGGCGTACCGGGAATCCACCCGATCATTTATGATGACGAGGGGGAAATATTACCCCAGGGTGCCGGCAAAGCGGGGAATATCTGTATCCAAAACCCCTGGCCGGGTGCTTTTCAGACCATCTGGGGAGACCGGGACCGCTATGTGGAGACCTATTATGCGCGCTATTGCAAGGATCCCAACAGCAAGGACTGGCGTGACTGGCCTTACATGGCCGGCGATGCTGCCGTGGAGGCACCGGATGGATATTTTCGTATCCTGGGCCGGATTGACGATGTCATCAATGTTTCCGGGCATCGACTGGGAACCAAGGAGATTGAATCCGCGGCTCTGGTCGTGGAAGAGGTCGCCGAAGCGGCCGTGGTCCCGGTGGCCCATGAGATCAAGGGTAAGGAACCGGATCTGTATGTCGCTTTGAAACCCGGGTTTGAACCCAGTGAGGCCCTGGAAAAGAAGATTAATGACACCATTTGTGAGGAGATCGGTAAAATCGCCAAATGCCGTAAGGTCTGGATTGTTAAGGATATGCCCAAAACCCGTTCGGGAAAAATTATGCGGCGGGTGCTTGGCGCCATCTCTAACAAGGGAGACGTGGGCGATGTCACCACCCTGGCCAATCCCGAGATCGTGGAAGAGATCAAAAAGATGAACGACGCATCGGGAGTATAACCTTCATTCTGTCCGGGTTGTATTCCCCGCCGCATGTGGCGTTAAAGACCGGGGAAATCCTTTCATCAATACCCCGCCCGCCTGTGGCGGGGTCGTTTAGTGTCAACGCAATGAGACAGACGGTAAAGGAGGAAAAAATGGCCAACCCTTATGAAATTGCATTTGAGCGATCCATCAGGGATCCTGACGGATTCTGGGGGGAAGCGGCGGAAAGCGTCCATTGGTATAAAAAATGGGATACGGTCCTCGATGATTCCAATAAACCCTTTTATCGATGGTTTAAAGGGGGTGAAATAAATACCTGTTATAACGCACTGGATCGTCATATTGAGACCGGCCGGGGAGATCAGGCCGCCCTGATTTATGACAGCCCCGTGACCGATACCATCCAAACGTATACCTTTTCAGAGTTAAGAGACGAAACCGCCGGGTTTGCCGGTGTTCTGGCGGACCTGGGTGTCCAAAAAGGGGATCGGGTATTAATCTATATGCCTATGATTCCCCAGGCGGCGATGGCCATGCTGGCCTGTGCCCGTATCGGCGCCGTTCATTCCGTGGTTTTCGGGGGGTTTGCCGCCAATGAACTGGCCACCCGGATCAACGACGCCAAACCCAAAATCATTGTGTCAGCTTCCTGCGGCATCGAAGTGACCCGCGTGATTCCGTACAAACCGCTGCTGGATGAAGCGATCAAGATGGCCAACGCCGATTCCCGTCCGGACAAATGTGTAATTTTTCAACGTTCCCAGGCATCGGCGGAAATGATGGATGGCCGCGATGTGGACTGGGCAGAAGCCATGGCTTCGGCGCGGCCCCACGACTGCGTACCGGTGGCGGCCACGGACCCTTTATATATCCTCTATACTTCCGGAACCACCGGCGAACCCAAAGGTGTGGTCCGCGACAACGGCGGTCATGTTGTTGCCCTGAACTGGACCATGAAAAATATTTATAACGTGGATGCCGGAGATGTCTATTGGGCTGCATCGGATGTCGGCTGGGTCGTGGGCCATTCGTATATTGTCTATGGCCCGCTGTTTCGGGGATGCACCACGGTTTTATTCGAGGGCAAGCCGGTCGGCACTCCCGATGCCGGTGTGTTCTGGCGGGTGATTTCCGAGCATCAGGTCAAATGCATGTTTACCGCGCCCACGGCCTTTCGCGCCATCAAACGGGAAGACCCCAACGCTGAACTGATGAAAAAATATGACCTGTCGAAGTTTGAATCTCTCTTTCTGGCCGGTGAGCGGCTCGACCCGGATACGCTGCACTGGGCAGAAAAAGCGCTGAATGTACCGGTTATCGATCACTGGTGGCAAACTGAAACCGGATGGGCGATTTGTGCCAACTGTCTCGGGCTGCATTATTTTCCGGTTAAGGAGGGATCTCCAACCAAACCGGTACCTGGATGGAATGTGCAGGTGGTCAATACGGATAATCAAGCCGTACCTGCAGGTGAGATCGGCGCGCTGGTTGTCAGGCTGCCTCTGCCGCCGGGGAGTCTGCCGACCTTGTGGAATAACGACCAGCGGTATATCGATTCGTATCTCGACGAATTCCCCGGGGCTTACAAGACTGCCGACGCCGGGTTTATTGATGAAGACGGGTATGTATTTGTCATGTCACGCACCGACGACATCATCAATGTCGCCGGCCATCGCCTCTCTACCGGTGCCATGGAAGAGATCCTGGCCGATCATCCCGACGTGGCCGAATGTGCCGTTCTCGGCGTGGCCGACCAATTGAAAGGGCAGATTCCGGTGGGCTTCATGGTCTTAAATGCCGGGGTGACCCGGGATAAAAATGAGATCATCAAGGAAGTGATTCAGGCCGTTCGGGATCGTATCGGCCCGGTCGCATCGTTCAAAACGGCGACGGTGGTGGGGCGGCTGCCGAAAACCCGTTCGGGCAAGATTCTGCGGGGTACCATTCAGAAAATTGCCGATAATCAACCGTACAAGGTTCCCGCGACGATTGATGACCCCACCATCCTGGGAGAAATGAAGGAAGCCCTGGTCGAAATTGGCTATGCCAAAACCGGGAACGATTAGCGGTGCAGGAAATTATTTTCAAACATGTCCAGATCATCAGGATGAAATCCTTTTGCCCCCTTTACAAACAGGTATAAAAAGGGGAAAATACCCTCTTTGTTTTTAACGGGGGGGCAGGGGATTTCAGTCGTATTTTACGATCCATTTTATTCTCTTTCGAAGTGCTTTGTCTGCCCACCGATGGTAAGGAAAGCAACGATGCCGAAGACTGTTCTTATCGTAGACGATGAGCCCAATATCGTGGTGCCCATTGAATTTTTAATGGAACAAAACGGGTATTCCGTACTGGTGGCCGGAAGCGGCGAAGAAGCCCTGGAGGTTATCGCCAAGCATAACCCGGATCTGGTATTATTGGATATTATGCTTCCCGGTATCGACGGGTACGAGGTGTGTGAGATTATCCGCCTGGACCCGAAGTGGAAAAATATTAAAATTATTTTTTTAACCGCCAAGGGAAGGGATGTGGATGTGGCCAAAGGGATGGTCCTGGGTGCGGACGCCTATGTTATCAAGCCGTTTTCGAACGCCGACATAATTGAAAATGTAAAAAAACTGCTCGACGATTCCCCATGAACCGTACGTATAAAACGGGTTGGTTCGTTTTTATTTCTTTTATCTTTCCCCTGCTTTTTTTCGGTATCATCGTTTTTATTTTCTGGTGGCTTTTACCGCCATCGGAAAAACGCCTGATTACCGGTATTCCCTTCCTCCACCTTAAATATTTCCTGGGAGCCATCGGTGTCTTGTTGCTTGGACTGGGCTTGATCCTGGAGTGGCTGTGGTACCGGTATGTGCTGCCTGTGAGCCGGTTGAGTGTTGAAGCCGCGCTGATCAAGTCGAGCAATCCCGCCCACCGCATCGAACCTTCCGGCAGCCCGGATTTGCAAAAATTATGCAGAATTATCAACGAATGGGCGTCACAGCGCGAATCGGAACAGGCCGATATCGAAACCAGGATCACTAAGGCCCGATCCGAATCCGAGACTCAGAAAAATATCCTGGCGGCGTTCATGGCTGAATTGCCCGAAGGCGTCATTATCTGCAACGCATCCGGTAAAATGCTCTTTTATAATAAGCAGGCCAAGCTGTTATTTGCCGCACGGCCGAATGATATTGATCCCAAACGACACCGGCCAGAACGATCGTATCAATTTGTGGGGCTCGGTCGGTGGATTAACGATGTGATTGATCCCCACCTGGTTCAGCATGCAGTCGATGAAATTAAATCAAAACTGGAGAAAAAAGAATCCGATATCGCCGCCTATTTTATCATCAGTCAAAGCGATCGGATGCTGAGAGTGGAAGCTGTCCCGATTTTGGATCACCTGCGTGAATTTTCCGGATTTGTTCTCATCTTTTACGATATCACCGCAGCATTACAGGTTGACGGCCGGGCTCAGTTTCTCTGGCAAACCCTGACACACGATGTCCGGTCTGCCGTCACCAGCATTCGTTCCGCCATTGAAACAATCCTTGCGTATCCCGATATGGCCGCTGATCGAAAAAAACGGCTCGAACATCTGATTCACGACGAAACGCTCACTCTCGGAAAAACACTTGACGATACGATGAAGGAATATCGTGGCTGCTGTACGGATAGCCGGTGGCCACTGGTGTTTATCAAGGACCGGAACCTGATCAACCTTCTCGAAAAAAAAATATCTGAAAAACCGGGTTTTGAACTGACAGTCGCCCCCTCCCGGCCGTCCATGGGGTGGGTGCGGGTCGACACCTATTCGATGACATTGGCGCTGATGTTCATGATCAATCAGATAAAACAGGCCACCGGGGTGAATCGATTTACGCTTCAACTCAAAAAATCGGGTCAATTTATCGGCCTTGATATTATCTGGAAAGGGGCGGCGATAAAAATTGAACATTTAAAAAAATGGCAGGATCAACCGGTTGTGGTAGACAATGAGCGGCTCGCCTTTTCACTCAAGGAGGTCATGGGGTATCATCATATGGATATCGGCTCGTATCCGGGCAAGGACGACGCAACCTTGCCGCATATTCGGATTTTTATGCCGGTTTTTACGTCCCCCGAACCGGTCCGGAAAAGAAGTGTTGCCATTCTTCCCGAAAGCCGGCCGGAATTTTTCGATTTTGACCTTTTCCACCAGGCGGGGCAGGATGCGGAAGTTGATCGCCGCCGCCTGGACGAACTGAGCTATACCGTCTTTGATACGGAAACGACCGGGCTTGATATCAGCAATGGAGACAAGATTGTCTCTATCGCCGCCGTTCGAATCGTTAATGCGAAAATATTGATGGATGAACAGTTCAACCAGCTGGTCAACCCCGGACGGAAAATTCCGGCGACATCGACCGAATACCATGGAATCACCGATGATATGGTTATTGATCAGCCGGTTGTCGAAGACGTTTTGCCCCGGTTTTACCGTTTTGTCGATGAAACCGTGCTGGTGGCGCACAATGCCGCCTTTGATATGCGGCTGCTGGAAATTAACGAGCCGTATACCGGCCTTAAATTTGACAATCCCGTGCTCGATACGCTTCTGCTTTCAGCAGTGGCGCACCCGTCGCTGGCCGATCATGATCTCGAGCACATTGCCAAACGGCTGGGGGTCAAGGTACGGGACCGGCACACGGCCCTGGGTGATGCCATTACAACTGCCACGATATTCCTGAAGCTTATTCCGATATTGGCCCAGATGGGGATTTTCACTTTGAAGGATGCCCGGGACGCTTCACAGCAGACTTATTATGCAAGATTGAAGTACTGAACAGATGCATTCAGGATAACGGCATTCAACGATTCACCGGGTAGCAGCCGGCCTGGTACGGTCCCGTCTCTGAACCGGCAGGGTAAAAGAAAAAGTAGTTCCCTGGCCCAGCCGGCTGTCAACCCATATTTTTCCGCCATGATATTCGATAATATGTTTGGCAATGGACAGCCCCAGTCCGCTGCCCGAAGGCCGGCCCTTACCCGTAAAAGCGACCTGCCGGAATCTTTCGAAAATTATCTTTTGATCTTCGAGCGTAATGCCGGCGCCATTGTCGGCCACATTGATCTGAATCTCTTCCGGCCTCAGGATGATCGAAATATCGATTTGCCCTGATTCGGAAGGACAAAATTTTACGGCATTGGCAACCAGGTTGATCATTACCTGTACCAGCCGGTCCTTGTCCCCTTCAATTTCAGGAATCTCGTCAGGTAAATCCAGGTGGATCCGGATGTGTCGGTTTTGAATCAATTGATTAATCCCGGTGATCGCCTGGTGAATAACCGACCGGGGGTCAACTTTCGCCACTTGCCAATCCATCCGCCCGGATTCGAGCTTTTGAAAATCGAGTACCTGGTTGATCAAACGGGTGAGACGTTCACTTTCCTTGATGATAATACCGGCAAATTCCACCCTTCGGGTGGCCCCCAGCGACGGGCTGTCGTGGATGATCTCGGCAATGGAACGAACGGCCGTCAGGGGCGTACGCAATTCATGTGTAACCGTTGAGATGAATTCATCCTTTAAACTATCGAGCTCTTTCAGGCGTTCGTTGGCCGCTTTCAAGTTCTCCGTGACTTTCTCCAGTTCCTGGCTGTGGGCAATCACCTGGCGGGTTTCGTCGAGGATTCCCATGACTTCCTCGATTCCCAGCGGTTCCTCTTTTACCACGGACGAAACCATGATCCGGGCGGAAGCGGAGCCGATGGCGCCGGCGAGAAGCTTTTCGGAAAATTCCACCAGCCCGGCATCCGCTGTCACATTTTTATCCCAGTTGAGGTTTCTTTTCTGTGCATAGGCAAACAGGGCATAATCGGCTCTTTCTTCCCCCAGACACCTGGCCAGCAATGCCCGCAGATCCGGTATCGAAGCCGTACCCCGCCAGAAAGGGGAATCAAGCCCCCGCCTGGAAAAGCGGAAAACATCCACGAACAGGGCGGCCTGGGTATGCTCCATGGCCGACGGCCGGCTGAACAGTGAGACCGCCACATAGGCCGCCACATTGGCCAGGATGCTTAAAAATACCGCATTGGCGATGGGGTCGTTGGCCGTCATACCGATATTCAGCCCGAAGAGCTCAAACGGTTTTAACAGGCTGATTCCGAAGGGGCCGTCTGTAATCAATGACCAGGGGAGCAGCCCGGCCTGGGCAATGGAGGGCAGAACCAGGGTGTAGGCCCACACAATAAAACCGGCAGACAACCCGGCCAGCGCGCCATTGCGGTTTCCGCCTTTCCAGAACAGACCGCCGATAATGGCCGGTGCAAACTGGGAAACGGCGGTAAATGAGATGAGTCCGATCGATACCAGTGTGTAATGTTCTCCAATCAAGTGAAAATAGAGGTAGCCCAGCAACACCACGGCAATGATGCTCGTTCGCCGAATCGTCAGGAGAAAGCCGGGTAAATCGGTTATTTCGGAAAAACGACCGGAAGGTATTTTCAATAGCACGGGTACGATCAGGTTGTTGCTCAGCATGGTGGACAGTGCCACGGTTTCAACGATGACCATGCCGGTTGCTGCGGATAATCCGCCGATATAGACAAAGAGGGCCAATCCGGAATGCCCATGAATCATGGGCAGGCTCAGAACAAACGTGTCGGCATCCACCCCACCGGAAAATGCCATCATTCCACCGAAGGCCACCGGCAGGACAAATATATTGATCACCAGCATATACAGGGGAAACAGCCAGATGGCCTTGTTCAGATGTTTTTCATCCACATTTTCAACAACGGTCACCTGGAACTGGCGGGGAAGACAGATGAAAGCCAGCATGGCCAGGAAAATATACATGGTCCACCCGGCATAGGTTTCGGGCGTTTGGTTTAAAATAAACAATTCCTTGATGGCCGGAATCACCTCGGCCTGCCCGAACAGATCCCCAAACCCATCAAATATGCCGAAGGTAACAAAGATGCCGACCGCCAGAAAAGCAACCAGTTTGACAATCGACTCAAAGGCGATGGCCGCCACGAGGCCTTCATGACGTTCGGTGGCCTCCAGGTTCCGGGTGCCGAAAAGGATGGCAAAAAGCGCCAGCGCCCAGGCGATATAAAACGCATTATCTTCGACAAACGACACCTTTGAATAATCAATGTGAGTCGATACATCCGGATAGCTGCTGATCAGGTGAAATGTCGTTGAAACGGCTTTTAACTGAAGCGAAATATAGGGAACGATACCGAATACGGCAATAATGGTCACCATGCCGCCCAGGGTTGCGCTCTTTCCGTAGCGGGACGACACAAAGTCGGCGATGGTGGTAATGCGGTGAATTTTGCTGATATGAATGATTTTACGCAATATCAGCCACCCCAGGGTCGCCATCAGCGTCGGACCGAGGTAAATGGGTAAAAAGCCAACCCCCGTTTTCGCGGCACGCCCCACGCTGCCGTAAAAGGTCCAGGCGGTGCAGTATACGGCCATGGACAGCGCATAAATATATGGATTGCTGACGATACTGCGGCCTTCATCGGCACGCTTGTCACCGAAATAGGCGATGGCAAACAACAATCCCACGTATCCAAAGGAAGCGACTATAATCGTCCAGGTATTGAGCATCAGCGCCCCTTGGTGGCAGGAGGTTGCCGCTGTCGGATGCGGAGGATTCCCTGCGTGACGAAGATGACCAGCACGATCAATCCGGTCCATACGGAAAAAAGATATAAATAGAGCAGGGGGATACCGAATACGAGCAGCGGTTGATCAAACAGGGAGAGAAGCGGGTACGTCAGCAGCAAGACGCCGAGAAAAAAGATAGCGGTCAAGGACGCATTTTTAGAACGATTACTGTTCATGGGAAAAGACCGTCTCGAATGTTTAATTTTGTATTGACTCCGTTTAGTATACATAAAGCCGTAGCATGTCAAACAATCCGGCCGCCTGCCGCTGGCAGGAAGAATGGGTATCACAGATCCCTGCTGTTACCGACATCCCCCTTGCCAAAGGAAAAAAATACGGTATTATTGCTTTCAAAAAACATGGCCGAACACAAAAATCAACCTGAATGCCGCATAAAGCAGGACAATAACAGCCAATGACGATTGCCAGAATTTTTATTGACCGGGAAGTGGCGTCTCATCCCAATACGCAAACACTGCTCAGTCATTTCGACGTGCCGACTGAAATCGTCGATTCCGCCAATACGGTGCACGCGCACGTCCGCAGCGCATCTGATCCAATCCAGACGGGTAAACAGGTTCTCTTTATTACGGCAAACCGGGGCCGGTTTATCCGGTCCTGCCCGGGGACACGTACCTATACCTGCTGCGGGTATCAAATTCTTCACATCGGTACCTACTGCACCATGGATTGCGCTTATTGTATCCTTCAATCCTATTTTCACCCACCGGTGCTGCAGTTTTTTGTCAACCATGAAGATATGCGGGCAGAGCTGGATGACTTTTTTAAGATCCAGGCCATTTCCCGTATCGGCACCGGTGAATTTACGGACAGCCTGATCTGGGAACCGTGGACATCGTTGTCTCGATCGCTGGTCTCCCGATTTTCCCTGCAGTCCAGCGCCGTTCTTGAACTAAAAACCAAGACAACGGCCATCGACACCCTGCTGGATCTAGATCATCGAAAAAAAACGATTCTGGCCTGGTCGCTCAATACCCCCCGGATTATCCGCTCCGAAGAGCGGGGAACGGCATCTCTGCCTGCCCGCCTGCGGGCGGCGGCATCCGGCCAGGCCCATGGCTACCCGCTGGCATTCCATTTTGATCCGCTGGTTATTTATGACGGATGTGAAAGCGAATACCTCGAGGTCATCGAAACCCTCTTTACCCGTATCCAGCCGGACCGTATCGTCTGGATCAGTATCGGCACCTTCCGGTTTATGTCTCCATTGAAAAAGACGATTGAGCAGCGCTTTAAAAATTCAAAGATTATCTATGGTGAATTCATCCCGGGCCTGGATGGAAAAATGCGCTATTTCAAGCCGTTGCGAATCCGACTCTATCGGCGGATCATTGCGGCCATCCGGATGCATGCACCGGATGTCCTGGTCTATTTTTGCATGGAAGACGATGAGGTCTGGCAAAAATCCATGGGATTCATTCCCAAGGCGCAGGGAGGGCTGGCTGCCATGCTGGATAAACGGGCCAGTGAAAAATGCGGCCTTGGAATAACGCCTTAGCTGATCTGGAAGACAGAAGGGATACCGCGTGAGAAAGATCTGGCGGATAATAAAATGGTGGGCCGTGGTGGTCGCGTTTGTCGTCGCGGGTACGGCATTTATCCATGGCCGGGAGGGGACGACTTCAGGCCGGGCGCAGGATCCATCATCCGGCGGGGTGCACGTCCGGTGGGTTTATGACGGAGATACCATTATGCTGGCAGACGGCCGGCGGCTTCGGTACCTCGGCGTCAATACACCGGAAATAGACTCTAAATATCACCGGGGACAGCCGTATGCTTTCGTGGCCAAACGATTTAATCGTAAACTGGTGGGCAAACAGGATATCCGGATCGAACTTGACGGGAGGAAGAAAGATCGGTATGGCCGCCTGCTGGCCTATGTCTTTCTGCCCGA
This sequence comes from Deltaproteobacteria bacterium, assembly GCA_003973265.1. Taxonomy (GTDB): domain Bacteria; phylum Desulfobacterota; class Desulfobacteria; order Desulfobacterales; family QNYZ01; genus QNYZ01. The sequence goes on from QNYZ01000069.1 coordinate 25,946, forward strand.
CGGAACACTCGTCAGCCAGCAGTTGATCATAAAGGGATACGGGTATTTTTACCCCGTAGCGCGACCGGGAAAGTACGATAAGCGCCTGTTAAAAGCACAACGCCAGGCCATGTCGGTGAAAACAGGGATATGGCGGAAATGGCGGGAGCCGGGAAATGGCAGGGGCTATATCGGAAATCGGCGGTCCAGGCGATTTCACCGGGTCCATTGCCGGGACGGCAAAAAGATTTCCCGCAAAAACAGACGCCATTTTGATACCATGTGGGATGCATTCCAGGCGGGCTATGCACCGGCCAAAGGGTGTATCAATGGTCAACTCGGATGGCATACCCCATAAAAAAACCGGCGAGCTGTCTTGGCCCGCCGGTTTTATTTATTCCTGTTTATTCCCGTTCCCCGTGAGGGATCAGGCCACCTGTGATACCAGGTTCTGTATGATATCAGGCACTTTCTTCCCTTTCCTTGTTGGCGGCTTCAATGACTTTTTCCGCCAGTTGACTGGGCACTTCCTCGTAATGGGAAAATTCCATGGTAAAGACACCCCGTCCGCCGGTGATTGAACGAAGATCCGGTGCGTATGTGAGAAACTCCGCCATGGGTACCTGGGCCTTGATCACCTGGTTTTTTCCTTCGGTGTCCATGCCCATTACCCGGCCGCGACGGCCGTTCAGATCGCCCATAATATCGCCCATATAATCATCCGGGGTGGTAATGGTCACATCCATGATCGGTTCCAGCAGGACGGGATTGGCTTCAGAGACGGCCTTTTTAAAGGCCAGTGAACCGGCGATTTTAAATGCCATTTCCGAAGAATCGACGGCATGAAAAGAACCATCGTTCAGGGTAACCCGGAAATCCACCGCCGGATAGCCGGCCAGGACGCCTCGTTCCGCGGCTTCAATGATCCCCTTTTCCACGGCCGGAATATAGGTTTTGGGGATGGCGCCGCCGACGATCGCATCTACAAATTCAAATCCCTGTCCCCTGGGCAGGGGCTCCATGTCAATCCAGCAATCGCCGAACTGCCCATGTCCGCCGGTCTGCTTTTTATGTCTTCCCTGGGCGCGCACTTTCTTCTTGATCGTTTCCCGGTAGGGAACCTTGGGCAGGGCCAGTTCGACTTCAACGTTGAATTTTCGTTTCATTTTTTCAACGGCAGTTTCGATATGAATCTGCCCGGCGCCGGAAATGATCGTCTGCCCGGTTTCCGCATTCCTTTCCAGCTTCAGCGCGACATCCTCTTCAAGCAACTTGGCCAGAGAGGAAAAAATTTTATCTTCATCCCCTTTCGATTTGGGCGATATTGCATAAGAGATCAGGTTGGGCAGCGGTTCGGCGCAGGCAAAGGTAACCGGATCCGTCTCATCGCACAAGGTGTCGCCGGTCTCGGTTTCCTTTAATTTGGCAACGGCGACGACTGAGCCCGGACCGGCACCACTGATCTGTTTCTGTTCCTTGCCGGTAACGGCCAGCAACTGGTTGAATCGTTCCCTGCTTTCCTTGTTGACGTTATAAAAGGTTCCGTCACTGCCCAGCTTTCCGGATACAATGCGAAAAACCGATAATCGCCCCGCATACGGATCGGCGATGGTTTTAAACACAAAAGCGGAAAAAGGCGCATCTTCAAGGGGTTGACGATCAACCGCTTCACCCGATGCCGGGTCGACACCGGCTTTGCCGCCCCGCTCCAGAGGTGACGGCAGACAGTCCGTGATTGCATTCAGCAACAGGTCGATACCGATATTACCCGTGGCCGATCCGCACAATACCGGTACAAATTCCCCCGCCCGGGTTCCTTCGCAAAGCGCCGTTTTCAATTCCTTATCGGTGAGGGTTTCGCCTTCCAGATATCGCTCGAGCAGGTCATCGTCGGTCTCGGCGATATTTTCGACCATGGCTTCCCTTTCACTTTCGACTTCGTCCAGCATGTCCGACGGGATATCGGTCTTTGTCGATTTGCCGGTCTCGTCGTACAGGTAGGCCTGCATGTCGATCAGGTCCACAACTCCCTTAAAATCAGCCTCTTTGCCGATGGGAAGTTGAATCATCAATGGTTTGGGGGTAAGTATTTTTACGGCATCTTCAACTGTCCGGCGAAAGCTCGCTCTTTCCCGGTCCAGCTTGTTGATAAACATGATCCGCGGCAGGTTGAATTCATCGGCAAAATTCCATCCCTGCTCCGTCTGGACTTTTACACCGTCCACGCCGTCTACTACCACCACGGCCCCGTCGGCCGCCTGCATGCACAGCCGGGTATCGCTGAAAAAATTCTGATCTCCGGGGGTATCGATCAAGGTCACGGTATGGCCAGCCCACTTAAGCTGATGGAATCCGGTGCTGACGCTTGACTGCCGTCTGGTCTCTTCGGGCTCAAAATCCATGGTTGTATTGCCGTCTTCAACCCGCCCCAGGCGGTTGATAACACCGGTATTGAACAGCAGGACTTCCGAGATGGAAGTTTTTCCTGCACCGCCATGGCCTATCAGTACGACATTCCGCAATTTCTCGACCGCTTCAGTCATTGGTTCTCCTTCCTGGAAAATAATGGATACAGCCCCGACTCACCGGAGCTCAATTGATCATCACGATTGAATTTTCAACCTGCGAGTTCTGGTTTTATGCGCAAGATGATCGTTCGTCCCAATGATATAGATCATGCAAACCCTAAAAGGGCTTTTTTATAAATTTTAACGGAAAAAATCAAGGATAATTATCGACTGTTCCCTGTCTCGGATGATCATCAGGCGTCGCGTTTCTGCCTGGCCGCGACGGGTTCAGGCGGATTCAGGCTGGATCGATTACGCGTTGCGGAGATACATTAAAAATTCGCGGTTCCCCCTGGGGCCGAGAATCGGCGAGGGGATCGGCCGGCGGCATTTAAAGTTCAGATCACGAAAAAAAGCGGTCAGTTTGTTCAGGATCATGCGGTGCTGGTTCGGATCACGAACAACACCTTTTTTCCCGACTTTTCCTTTCCCCACCTCAAACTGGGGTTTGATCAGTACAAGCATATGACTTTTGGGTTTCAGGAAGGGCAGGGCAGCAGGAACCACGATTTTAAGGGATATAAAACTCGTATCAATCACCACCAGGTCCACCGGCAGAATCGTGCCCGGCGGCATGTGCCGGATATTGGTCCGCTCCATGACCGTCACGCGCCTGTCCTGGCGCAGGGACCAGGCCAGTTGTCCATATCCGACATCAACGGCAACTATTTCCCGGGCGCCGTGTTGAAGCAGGCAATCGGTAAAACCACCGGTGGACGCCCCGACATCCAGGCACCGGAAACCGCTGACATCCAGGCCAAATTCACGGATTGCCGCTTCGAGTTTCACGCCCCCGCGGCTGACGTAAGGTATGTCAGACCCCTGCAGCGTGATATCCCGGTCCCGGTCAACCGGATAACCGGCTTTGTCGACCATCTGGCCATCCACCCGCACTTTTCCGGCCAGGATCAACGCCTGTGCCCGGTGACGGCTCTGGGCCAGGCCTTTTTCGACCAGTAAGCGGTCAAGACGGTCTTTTTTTCCGTGATTTACGATGATTATCTCCTCATTGAATTAAATCGTGAGCCGCTTGAATAACGGCATCTTTGTCTACATGGTATTCATTTCTCAGCTTTTCCTGAGGGCCGTGGGTAACAAACGTGTCATCAATGCCCACCCGTCGCATCTCAAACCCGGAAAAGCCGGCATCCGCAAATCCTTCCAGAACCGCGCTGCCGAATCCGCCGATGCGCACATTTTCTTCCACGGTGACAATTCGGGGGATCTTTTCGGCCAGCGCGACGAACGTTCTCGTATCCAGCGGCTTGATATAACGGCTGTTCACCACCGTTGCCCGGATGCCCTCGTCCCGCAGCCGCCGGCGGGCGGCCATGGCTTCAATCACACCGCGGCCAATGGCAAGGATCAACAGGTCGTCGCCCTGGGCCAGGATTTCCGATTGTCCGATTTCAATCGGTTGAATCTCTCTGTCGATTTCGACGCCTTCGGATGCGCCGCGGGGATACCGGATGGCCACCGGTCCATTATGTGCCAGCGCCGTGACCATCATGCGGCGCAATTCGTTTTCGTCTTTCGGAGACATGATAACCATGTTCGGCAGACATCGCAGGTAAGACAGGTCAAACAGGCCATGGTGGGTGGGGCCGTCTTCGCCCACGATGCCGCCGCGATCAACGGCAAAGATCACCGGCAGCGCGTCGATGCAGACATCGTGAAGGATCTGATCATACGCCCGCTGCAGAAACGTCGAATAGATGGCGACAACCGGTTTAAACCCTTCTGTTGCCATGCCGGCGGCAAATGTCACCCCGTGCGGTTCGGCGATACCCACGTCAAAAAACCGGCCGGGAAACCGCCCTGCAAATTCAGACAACCCGGTTCCCGCGGGCATGGCGGCGGTGACCGCAACGATCCGGTCGTCTTTTTCGGCCAGCGTCACCAGTGTCCTGGCAAAAACCTGGGTATAAGAGGGCGGGGCGGCTTTCTTGGGAAGACAGGTGCCGGATTCAATTTCGAATTGACCGCAGCCGTGGAAGTAGACCGGGTTTTTTTCAGCCGGCGCATACCCCTTGCCCTTGATTGTATTGACATGCAGCAGCACCGGCTCCTTGATATTCTGAATATTTTCCAGAATATCGATTAAATGTCCCATGTTGTGACCGTCGATCGGCCCGAAATAATCAAAATCAAAGGCCTCGAAAAGCATGCCCGGTGTCACAAATGTTTTAAACGATTCTTCCGAACGCTTGGCCATCTGATAGACATCGTCCCCGATTCCGGGGAGTTTTTTCAGGAATTCACCGAAATTTTTCCGCATGGATTGAATGCGCACGGCGGAAAAGGTCCGGCTCAGCAATGAAGAGAGAGCCCCCACATTGGGCGCAATGGACATCTCGTTGTCATTTAAAATAACGATCAGGTCTTTGTGCATATCACCGGCCTGGTTCAGCGCTTCATAGGCCAGCCCGGCGGTCATCGAGCCGTCTCCAATCACGGCAATCACCTTGGCCGGGTCTGATTTAATGCGCTTGGCCGATGCAATGCCCAGGGCCGCGGAGATGGACGTGCTGCTGTGTCCGGTTGTAAAGGGGTCATGCGGGCTTTCGCTCCTCTTGGTAAACCCGGAGAGACCTCCATACTGCCGTAACGTATGAAACTGGTCCCGGCGCCCGGTGAGCAGTTTGTGGGCATAGGCCTGGTGCCCCACATCCCAGATAATTTTATCCCGGGGAGAATTAAAGACATAGTGAAGCGCGATGGTCAGCTCGACGACGCCCAGGCTGGGAGCCACGTGGCCGCCGTTCCTGGAGACCACTTCCACAATTTTTTGACGGATTTCGGCGGCCAGATGTGTCAGCTCGGCCGGAGAAAGCGTCTTAATATCTTCAGGGTTCTCAATCTTTTCAAGAATCGCCACAGGATCAAAATCTCCCTATGTTGAATTATCTCTTACGTTCGATAATATACGTTGCAATGGCCCTCAAGGGGTCCGCCGAATGATCAAATATGTCTAATGAGGAAAGCGCATGGCTGACCAGCGTATTCGCCAGCGTTTTGGATGCGTCAAGGCCCAGCAGGGCAGGGTAGGTATTTTTCTGCCGGTCTGCGTCTGTGCCCACGGCTTTTCCCATCCGGTCCGGGTCACCTTCCACATTGAGAATATCATCGGTAACCTGAAAGGCCAGCCCGATGTCATCGGCGTATTGTCTGAGCTGCTTTACCTGATGCGGACTGCCGCCGGCCAGAGTGGCCCCGGTTTCTACGGCAGCCCGGATTAATGCGCCGGTTTTCAAGGCATGTGAAGATTTGAGCGCATCGATGGACAGCCGTCTGCCCTCTGCAAGAATATCCCGCATCTGTCCTTCTACCATTCCCTGGTATCCGGCCGCCTGGGCGATGATCCGGACAGCCCCCAGGCGCATTTCCGGCGCGGGTGCAGAAAAGGCCGGGTCCGTGATAATCTCAAAGGCCAGTGTCAACAGCGCATCGCCGGCCAAAATAGCCGTGGCCTCGTCAAAAGCGATGTGGCAGGTCGGATTTCCCCTGCGCAGGGAATCGTTATCCATGGCCGGCAGGTCATCGTGAATCAATGAATAGGTATGGATCAATTCCAGCGCGATGGCCGGCAGGATGGCATCTCCGGATGAGCCGTTGACCGCTTCAGCCGCCGCAAAACAGAGAATCGGCCGAAGTCGCTTGCCGTTTCCCATGACGGCATACCGCATGGCAGCGACAATGCGCCGGTTCTGATCGACCTGGTCGAAAAGGTCAACCAGCGCGGTATCGATTGTTTCCCGGCATCGCCCCAGGTAATCGGATAAGTGAAAGGAGTTATACAATGTCAGATCGATCCGTTATTCATATTTTCATCTTCATCGAAACGGATCGTTTTTTCCGTGATTTCGCCGCTGTTATCTTTTAAGAGAACGGATATCCGCTGTTCCATCTCATCGAGTTTCTCTGAACAAAATCTGGATAATTTGACGCCTTCCTCAAATTTTTTAAGGGCCATATCCAGCGTCGCATCTCCGGCCTCCAGATCTCCCACGATCGCCTCTAATTTTTCCATGGCCTTTTCAAAGGTCTGTTTTTTCGCCATGTATCACTCACTCCCGTTTATTGTTTACGTCAGCCGGTCTGCCAGCCATGTTTTGTCAGGCTATTTTATCCCGAACCGTTACCCGGAGCAACCCCCTGGCCAGCAAAATTTCCAGTTGCTGACCCGTTTCAACGGTATCGGCGTTTTTAACAATAGATTGCCCCTCCTTACCGGTGGTTCGGGTGATACTATATCCGCGCTCAAGAATCGCCATCGGGCTCAACGCGTTCAGGGAACGCTCCAGTTTTTCAAGGCGATAGCGATTATTATTATGCGTATTCTGTATTATATTACAAAGAGATGCCTTAATCTGTTCAAGTAAGACTTTATAATTATTTATCCGCCTGTCCGGATTGGCCGTATCCAGCCTTTTTGATAGAAATGCGGTCCGGCTTCGGGCGCGATCAAGCTGATGGATGATCTGAATGGTCAGTCGATTGGCAAGGTGGTCAACTCTAAGGCGCAGATCTTCAATATGCTGCCGGGGACTTTTTACCCGTTTTTTCAGCGCGTCCAGATCCATACGAGCCTCCGCGATGCGCCGGTGAACGAGGCGTGACAGGTCATCCGTTAACCTGTTGATATAGTTAATGATACCATATTTTTCAGGCACCACAAGTTCGGCGGCGGCAGAAGGCGTCGGGGCACGCAGATCGGCAGTAAAATCTGCGATCGTGTAATCCACCTCGTGACCCACAGCGGAAACCACCGGAATGGCAGATGCGTGGATGGCCCGCGCAACAGTTTCAGAATTAAAGGCCTGCAGGTCTTCAATGGATCCGCCGCCACGTGCCAGGATAATGATTTCCGCCTTGCCATGCCGGTTCAGTAATTCGATGGCCCCGGCAATCTCATCTTCCGCGTCGGTTCCCTGAACTTTGGCCGGTGCGATCAGCAGGTGGATATTTTCAAACCGCCGGAACAGGACATTCATCATATCATGAATCACCGCACCGGAAAGCGACGTGACGACACCGATCGTGCCCGGCATGGGCGGCAGTTCGGATTTGTTTTGCTCATCAAACAGCCCCTCATCGTCCAGCCGTTTTTTTAATTGCTCAAAAGCGATGTGAAGCGCACCCGCGCCGGCCGGTTCCAGATATTCCAGGATAACCTGGTAGGTTCCCTGGGGTGGATAAACGCTGATTCGGCCAAGGCCGATGACGGACATGCCGTTTTCCGGTTCAAATTTCAGGTGTCGTACCTGGCCACGGAAAATAACGGCCCTGATCTGGGAGGATTCGTCTTTCAGATTAAAATAACAGTGGCCGGAAGCCGGAATATACCTGTTTGAAATTTCACCGGTAATCCATATAAATGAAAAGTTTTCTTCAAGTACTTCTTTGATATTCTCTGTCAGGCGTGAGATCGTATAGACCTGCCTGCCGGCCATGGTTTCATTCGTAAGATTCATTCATTATCCGTTTTTCAGTTCAGGCGGTATTATGCCAAACCCGGCCGGTCTTATCAAGAAAAGAAAGCACCCCCCTGCTTTCTATAGATTATAATGATGTCTGATAATATATATTATGTAAACTAAATCGAATTTCAAAAACCTGTCCCCCTATTGGCGTTCAAACCGATCTTTTGAGTAATAGGTACACAGGCATGGTCGCTGAATTGGTCTTGTGGCATACCACCGTGCACCTTCAGAGTGAAAGCGGCGAGCAACAGATCCTGCCACCCTCGCCACCAGGCCCTGTGAAAATGCTCGACGCCGGCATACAGGGCCGCTGGTCAGAGGGTAACACGAAATTGGATCTCAACGGGCAATGTTTTTGAATGGGTATTAAAATTTTTAATAGTCATATAACAAATTTTGTCATTCCGGAGCGTTCCTGCTGAATTCCAGGAATTTCCAAAGCGCTCTCCATTTTCGCGGTATATCGTTATAATCGTGTAATATCAATCTGGTATAGCGAGGCGCTGTTCCCTTCTCCGTTTACGGCATCCCGATACAATCATTCTGGCACAAATATTGCTGTATTAATAATCGTTCGCTTTATTCAAAAACTTAAAAGGTCATGATTATGCGGAAAGAGTCCGGATTTACCCTGGTTGAGATAATGGTTACCGTTACCATTATTGCTATTTTAGTGGCAATCGCCGTACCGATGTGGGGACAGTGGCTTCCCAGCTACCGGTTGAAGCGGGCCACACAGGATCTCTATTCGAGTTTCCAGAAAGCGAAGATGGAAGCGGTGCGGCGGAATGTGAATGTGGTGCTGATCTTTGATGTGGCCGGACAAAAATATGAAATGTATGTAGACAGTGACCGTGGTTTTGATAGTAATGAAGCTAAGTTAGGTAGCTACAAAATACCCGACAGTGTCACGCTTGCTTCTGCAAGCTTCAGTGGTTCGACCAGCACGGCTGGTTTTGACAGCCGTGGGCTGCCGGCCGGCAGTCGATTTGGAACGGTAACATTAAATAATACAAAAGGAATTACACGCCAAATCCATCTACTCGTGGCGGGAAATATCCGTATTGAGTAGATAAAACAAAACACTAATGGAATTACTATCTTAATCAGCTGGAATAAATTATGCCAAGCAACAACAAAGGATTCACCCTCATCGAAGTGCTCATCGCCCTCGGCATTGCCGGTGTCGTTCTGGCCGCTGCCTATTCAATATTCATGGTGCAGCAAAACAGCTACAAGCGCCAGGAGCAGATAACCGAAATGCAGCAGAATCTGCGCGCTGCCATGACATTCATGGCCCGGGAAATACGGATGGCGGGAGCAGATCCGCTCTCCACTGGAGCCGCATCAATTATTAGTGCAGACAGCCATACCCTCCGTTTCAGTTCGGATGTAAGTGGCGGGCAAAGTGATGGTATAGATAACGACCATGATGGTTCCATTGACGAAGCGGACGAAGAAAGATTCTCAGATGGTGACGTCGATGACTCCGGAGAAAATATCTCATATACGTTCACCGATTCTGACAGCGACGGGACACCAGACCGAATTGACAGAAATACCGGTGGCGGCCTTCAGCCTCTCGCCGAAAACATCGACGCCCTTGATTTTGTCTATTTAGATGGAAACGGTGCCGTCATGACGGCCCCGATAGATACAGGCGCCATCAGTGCCATCCAGATGACGATTATCGCCCGAACAGAACGGGGATTTCCAAATTACACCGATAACACTGCCTATCAGAACCTCCAGGGGCAAACAATACTCGATAAATCAGCCAACCCGGACAACTATCGCAGGTTGATGGCCAGTACAACACTCAAATTACGAAATATCAATCCATAGCAATTGCAACCGCATGCTTCTTCGGCAGCTGCCGGTCAACAGGGAAGTTACCCCATGAAACGAAACCAATTGAGCACCAATAAAGGAAACATGCAGAAAGGCTTCAGTATCCTGGAAGTCATCATCAGTATCGCAATCCTGTCCATCGGCATCCTGGCCACCGCCCGGATGCAGACTGTTGCCGTCCGCAGTACATCCCTGGCCAGTCGCATCACTGTCGATTCGATTGCGGCCCAGGATCTCATCGAAAGGGTTGTATCTGCGCCGTATAGCGATCCGTCGCTTACAGACACGAACGACAATGGGGCAAGCGGCCTGGATAATGAGGGCAGTGCCGCTGATTTCTACATGGAAAACCAGGTTGACCACTATAAGTTATCCATGAATATTGCGGATGACCAGCCCATAGCAAATTCCAAGCTGGTTCGAGTCATTGTCGAAACGCGGGCACCGGGGGGAAGTAAAAAAACGACCTACAATTTCATCAAAAGCCGGCTGACACGGCCATAATTTGACGAATTAAAAAGTGAGACAACTATGCGACTCCATTTAACAGATTGTCTGAAAAACGAGAACGGAATCAGCTTGATCCCCGTGATGATTCTCCTGGCCATTGCCACCATCATCGGCATGGCGGCATCTTCCACGAGCAATTTTGAAATACAAATTGCCGCCAATGAGCGGATGTACAAGCAGAACTTTGTCCGGGCCGACGGTGCCAATCAGCAAGGCGCCCAGCTGATTGAAAATGCAAAAGCAGCCGGCGGTCAAGTACTCAGAGATCGGAATGAGGACTGGATAAGCTTCTATGATGATTCGGTTGATTACCTGGATCCGGACAATTATTCCTACCCTGATTTTACTAAAGACCCTCCAGATAAAGGCATCCCCAACACCAAGTTGATGGTGGTCGATCACGGCGGAGCCGTCGGCACTGAAATCAGCATGGGCAGCCCTTACATGCATGCAATGAATGTCTATGGAAGATACGACAGCACAAACCCGCCGGGCCGGGTCATCATTGAATCCGAATATCGGGTCAGATTTTAATTATACGAGGGAGATACCATGCATACTATCAGGCGAAATTTTCAATACTATAATATAAACATCCGACAGATCAGCTTATTGCTGCTGATCACCTGCTTTCTGTTTATCAGCCAGTTTGCCCATGCCATCGAAATCAGCAACTCCCCCATGGCTACCCAGATCCAGAAAGCGCCGCCCAATATCATGTTTGTGATCGATAATTCCGGGAGTATGGATTGGTCGTTTATGGTAGCAGGTTACGACAGTGGCCAATGGAATGACGATCAAAATTATGTTTTTGACGATCCGGGAGACAACGAATATTCTGGTGTCTTAACCGGAAGCGACCGCGCCGAGTGGAAATCCCAATGGTCAGAAATAAATAAAATGTACTATAACCCGGATTCGAATTACAAACCCTGGCCTGCGCCGACCCAGGACCCGGCAACAGAAGGAATTGACCGGCTGCCCAATGCCAGTATGACCAACCCGATCTCCAACCCGTATTTCTTAATGGATGGCGTTACCGATGCAAAAGACGGGTACACGCTGGATATGACCGATATCTATTATTTGGTTCCCGCAGCAACGTTCGAAGTAATTGTTGATAATCAGGATCCCCCGCCTGGGTTTACTCTGACGGGCGGACCCTGGAAGGAATCCATCTGGACACCCGAGTGGGACGGCAGTTCAATCTATACCGAATTCAGCGGGTCAACGGCCACTTTTACGCCAGACTTACCCGAAGGTGCTTTATGGGACGTATCCGTATGGTGGAATTGTTATCAATACAGGGATCAAAACGCCATGGTTACCATTAATTATAGTGGCGGCATGGATACGGTGTTTATGGATCAGCGCTCAACAGCGAATAATTCTGTTGAAGCCGGAGTCTGCGGAGAATGGCTTCCCGTCGGTCACGGCCCCTATCTTTTCGATGCTGGCACAGCGGGCAGTGTCGGTATTTCGCGCCACGCCGGGAGTACGCCTGACACGTCAACAATTGCCGATGCTGT
>QNYZ01000073.1 GCA_003973265.1 Deltaproteobacteria bacterium
AGTTTCTCTTATCAAAAGCAATCAAGCAACCCCGTATACAGTTACCCGTTGGTCCTTCTCCAAAGGCTTGGCAACAATCATAGGCTTTGCAAGCATATTCGTCTTTATTTTCCTCACATTTCTTCCCTTCATCACAACGGTCTTTGAAGTATTCGCAGCCGCTGGGAGGTAAGTTTTTAAATCGTTTTAAGCCTCGTGGGTCTGTCCAATTTATGGGGTTATTGGAGACATATGCAAATAGGTTGATTCCACCTGTAAGCCCAATCGGATCCGGCGTTAAATATCTCCCAATGGTCGAATCGTAATATCTGTGATAATTATAGCGCAGCCCGGTCTCGGAGTCATAAAATTGTCCTGGAAAACGGCTCTCTTATTCATTCCGAAATTCCCGCAGCATGTTGGGATGGTGCATTTCATCTTCCATATCAACGGTGTGGCAGACTTTGCAATTTCGGTTGGCGCCTAAAGGCAGGGGCATTTTTTGATACTGCATGGGCTGGATATTATCCCGGTTTCGGCCGTAGGGGTTTTCCGTCGGATAGATGGCATGCGGGCTGTTGTGGCAGACGGCGCAGAAGATCTGCTCACTCTCCTCGGTACGGTTACGATAGAGTGCTTCTTTTCCCTCAGTCCAGGTGTTGAAAGTGGTATCGGTGTCCGGTTCTTCAAAATCGATATGACAGTTCAGGCAATCCGGCTCCTGATCCCAGGGCCGCCGGGGATGAATCTCTTTCATGCTGTCCACTGCGCGGGGCGTGAGATGTCTGGCCAGCATTGCGGCTCGCTTTTTTCCACTTTTCTGTTCAGCTTTAAGCAGGCTTAAGGTGTGGTCTTCCATCGATCCATGGCAGCTGGTGCAGTCGAGCCCGATGGCCTGGTGGATGCCCCGCAGGCTGCGTGTGGACCCGCTGGGCGAGCCGGGATGGCAGGCGGTGCAGGACTCGGCATCTTTTCCGGAAAGAAAGGTGGCGTGAAACCCATGGATGGCAGCGGACAGGTTTAACCGGTCCGGGGTATTTTTGGCCGGCAGGTTTGAGTCTGAATGGCAATCCTGGCAGCGAACCGGTTTCCCGGATTTTGCCTTTCGGTATAGATCGGTTCGGCTGATTTTGTCGTGGGTCTTGAGGATATCCAGCGCAGTTTCATCAGACATCCCGGCCCGGCCGTCTACCCTCCAGGGCCCGCCATGGCAGTTCTTGCATCCCATTTCAGTCGATACCGGGGCGACGACCCTGGTTACGGCGATCAGATCACCACCCTGATTTGTGGCTTTGATAGTGATGCGCGGATAGGGCTGGTATCCGCCCCGGTCCGGGTAAGGAACCACCGGGATCTGGCTGACGCTATAGGCGCCATCCGGTTTCAGCGTCATGTTTCCCCGCATACCGTTTCCGGATAAGCCGCTGTTCCGGGTCAAAGATACGCCAAATATCGCATTGGCCGTGTCCCAAAAGGCCACATGGTCGGACGGGTTTTCGAAGCCCGGTTCGATTTCGTAGTGTAAGGTGACGCCCTCGGTAACAATTTCCGGTGTCTCGCCCCGTTTGATGAGCTGGGCAGACAGATCGGTTCCCGGCGGCATCAACGAAAAATAGCGGCCCGCGTCAGATATGTTCCGCATACCCGTGCGGCTCCAGGCGGCCAGGATATATTCGTCTTTTTCAGGATCAAAGGGCGGGATATCCACCGGTTCTTCGGTAAGCACCCGTGCCGCCTCTTTTTCGGGAAGTTTATTTATTTCCCGTGACAGGAAGTCGGCCAGAGCGGCCTTTTCTTTTTCATTTCCGGCAAACGGGGGCATATATCCGTTGAGTTTTCCCATCCCGGTCAGCATCGCTTCCATACCGAAAGGCGAAAACTTTTTGATCAGCGGCCTGATGTCGTTGAGCGGCCCGCCCAGTGAATGGCAGGGCAGGCAGAGCAGTCCGAAAATCTCGCGGCCGGCCTGGCTGTGGTTGTCATCGGTGATTGAGCGGTGGGTGACCCACCTGGCACTTTTTAAAACGCCGGCTTTTTGAATCCGGGGCAGGTCCTTTTTTAAAATGGCATTGGAATACATATAATTTCGGAGAATATACGGCCGCCGTCCACCTTCACGGGTAAATTCAAAGGTTCCCATATAGATCAGGCCGATGGCCAGCAGGATAAATGCCAGGGGACGCATGGCCGCCCTAGGTCGCCCGATGATCGTCAGGAGCCCGAAGAAGATGATCAGTGCCGAGACGATGACAAATCCCCTGATGAACACCCGCATGGCCGGTGCGATATGAAAGATCATGTCGAACAGTTCCGGCGGCAGGGCGGCCCGGTACCAGGCGGTCGAGGGAAAGAGAACGATAAACGGCAATAACAACCAGAGGGCGCAATAGCGGATCATGGACCGCCGCAATTGACGATCGGCAATGGCGGTTGATGTAATCAATCCGAACAGCCCGGCAAAAATCAGGGCCAGACAGGTGCGGAAAAAAAGGGCCGGCCAGAAAGTGGGATTGAAAAAACCGGACCAGAAATCATGATCAACGATCCATTGACCGGGGGTCAGCATGAAATCGATGATTCCGCTGATGATAAACAACGACATCCAGGCACTGATGAAATAGATCCAGCCGACCTGAACATGTCGGCGGTTATCCATGCGGCCAAAAGTATAATAATATATAAAAAGCGCGACGATTTCGATGAGGAAAAAGACCCATTCAGCGGCAAAGCCGAAAACAAAATGATGGATCAGGACCGATGTGGCCGCCGGGCTGAGCAGGGCAATGGTAATCCAGATGGCGACCCCGGTCACGGCGCCGAACACCATGGTGAGCAGCAGAAAAAACCGGCTGTGCCGATGGACATATTCGACAATCCCGGGATCGTTTTTCCGGATGCCCATCATCTCGGTCAGGACCAGGAAAAGCCCGCCTCCCACGGCAAAATGGGACACATAGACATGCACCGTGGCGATCACGGCGATGAGCAGACCGCCGCCGGCAAAATCGAGCTGCCAGACCGGATAATTCATGATCCGGCCCTCCCGGTTGAAAAGGCGAGTTTAACCATCCAGCCGATGAGCAACAGACCGGCTGCAAAAAAGGCGAGGAAAATAATCAGGGGCGAATATTGTCCGGTTACTACCAGGTCCGCAGGGGAAAAATAGGGCTGCAGATAGCTGGCCCGTACCAGGTCTCTGGCGATGACCATGATGAAAATGCCCGTCATCGTGGCACACAGGCACGCGCGCACCCGCAGGCGAAATCCCCATACGATTGCCAGGATGCCGGCCGCGATTCCCGCTGCCAGAACGATCCCGAGCCATTTACCGGCCGGCGTGGTAAAATCCCGGACCGCTGCAGGAAGCATCATAAAAAACCAGATCCCGATGCCCAGGTTGGCCAGCGTGGCATAGCTGAACCAGCCAAGACCCAGGTGAATCCGGCGGGATGCGTCCGGGTCTCCCCGCCGGTGCTTAAAATCGCCGAAAAGGGCGATTGCCAGGCCGCCCGTGGCCAGTGCCGACAGGACAAAATGCAGATAGCGGGGGAAAAGGGCCGGGTCGTCCAGGTTCAGCAGCCATCCGTCCGGCCGGGAGAAAAACCGGTGCCAAACTTCCGGACGCTGCATCAAGGTCAGGTTGTTTGAGAAAATAAATCCGATCAGCAAAAGCAGCAACGAAGCACCGCCGATAAGAAAGGGGCGGGCGCCGGCGGGGCTGTCGAATCGGAGCCTGAAAATATAGGCCAGATAATAGGCAACGATGAGAACCGGAACAACAGACAACCAGAACCCGGCCATCAAAATCGAGCTGGTATAAAGAAAGTGGCCGTATAAGACCTGAGCAAAAAGCAACGGTGCCACGCCGAAGTTAATGGCAAAAGCCATGGTAAACGGCAGCTGGCTGGAAATATCGCGGACAATATCGGTATCTCCCGGATGGTTTTTTTTCAGCGAGTGAAAAAAGGCGATCAGGGCCGTACCCAGCATGATATTCATCGCCACCACGTGCAGATAAAAGGTCAGGCTTAACAGCAGCTGAAACCACCCCCAGGGGACGGGGATCGTGTCCGGGGTGGGAATGAGCGAAACCGGGTCCATCGAGCTTTTCCTCGTTCAAATAAATTTTATTGAGCCCTGAATCATGATGGCCTGTCATACCCTGTTTGCCGACGTTGGTAAAGGGGATTGGCAGGGCGTATCCAGTCGGCCGGAAGATTAAATTTTTTCCGTCGATTTCTGTTTTACGGATCCGGTGCCGGGCTCGGACCGTAATCGCCTGTTCCCCACATTTCTTCCAATCTATAACCTCCAAATATTATATGCTATTTTATTTATATATTTTGCTTGACAAGGGGTGTTTTGTCCAATATATACCAAAAGTGGTTAAAAAGTGGTAATGAAATGGATACAGAATCCCCAAAATTTCGTGGTACCAGTTTCCATTCGATGGATTCGAAAGGACGTTTCGCCGTGCCGGCACGTTTTAAGGATCCCGTCCGTCTTTCCGGTGGAAAGCTGTTTATCACCTGGTTTGAGGGGGCGTTGTATGCTTATCCCCCGGCAAAGTGGGCTCAGATAGAACAGAAGTTTCAGGATTTCCAGGATATACCCCTGGACATGCTTCAGCTGACACGGTTTTTCCTGGGGGGAATAGAAGAATGCGTGAGTGACAACCAGAACCGGATATTGATTCCTCAGAAGTTGCGGCAGTATGCGAAGCTGAAAAAAGACATCGTCCTGATCGGGCAGACCGATTATTTCCAGATATGGTCCCGGAAGCGCTATGACCGGGATATCGAAAAGTGGATGGACGGTGAGGTTGATGAGCATGCGAAAGGTCTGAAATCACTGGAAGTGAGAAATATCATCTTTAAACTTGTGACCTGACCGCCATGGGTTACCAGCATGTCTCCGTCATGGCCGCCGAACTTCAACGATTTCTCAGCCCCGGGCCGGGTGATATTTGCGTTGATGGAACCCTCGGCGGGGCGGGCCATGCTCTGGCTATCTGCCGTGCCATTCGTCCGGAGGGAATGCTTATCGGGCTTGACCAGGACAACGCAGCGGTTGACCATGCCTGTCAAACACTCTCTTCCTGCGAGTCCACGGTTCAGTTGTTCAACGAAAATTTTGTCCGTTTGCCACAGATCCTTTTGGAATTGGGAATCGATGCCGTGGATGCCATTGTTTTAGATCTGGGTCTTTCTTTTTACCAACTCAGTCAAAGCGGCCGGGGCTTCAGCTTTCGGGCCGATGAACCGTTGGACATGAGGATGAACAATTCCGCGGATCTGACCGCGGCCGAGATCGTGAATCAGTATGCTGAAAAAGAACTGGTTTCGATATTTCAGAAATATGGTGAAGAGCGGTGGTCGCGCCGGATTGCCCGGGCTGTTGTAATTGCCCGGAAAGAAGCGCCCATTACGAGCAGCCTTCAGCTGGCCGGTATTATTGTCGAGGCGATTCCGCATCGTTTTCGAAAAGAGCGGATTCATCCGGCGACGCGGGTATTCATGGCCCTTCGGATTGCGGTCAATCGCGAACTGGAATGCCTGGAGAAATTTTTAGCTTTTGCCCCGGACCTGCTTAAGACCGGCGGGCGCCTCTGCATCATCGCGTTTCACAGCCTGGAAGACCGGTTGATAAAAAGATGCTTTGCCCGGCTGGCCAAGGGGTGTGTCTGTCCACCGGAATTTCCGGTCTGCACCTGCGGTCAAAAACCGACGGCGCGATTGTTGAGTCGCAAAGTCATCAAACCGAGTGCAAAGGAAGTTGAGGCCAACCCCATGGCGCGCAGTGCGCGGTTGCGCGGGATGGTTCGGATATAGATGGCACGCCCCAATCGAAAGAAACCGCGGAGGGTCGGTACCTGGATCGTGTTGCTGATAATCTGTGTGGCCGAGTTGTTCGCGTATACGTGGTGCCGGGTTCAGCATGTGCGCACAGGGTACGAAATTACAAAAATTACCGCCCGGACCCGGCAGCTGAATGAAGAACGGAATCGCTTAATCACCGAAATGGCCCAACTGAAATCACTGGCCCGAATGACGAAAATTGCTCATGAACTGGGGCTCAAACAACCTGATCCGGCTCAAGTACGTGTGATTCCATGAAAAAAAACTATTACAAAAAAATTCGCCGCCGAATGTTGATTGTGGAGATCTGCATCACGCTGGCGATGACAGGCGTGCTGGCCAGGGCGGCGTATATTCAGATCTGGGAAGGCGCGGACCTCACCGAAAAAGCACAGCGGGGCTACAAGGGCTCACTGGTATCCAGGGGAAAAAGGGGCAGCGTGTATGATGCCCATTACCGGGAACTCGCCGTTACGCTCGACACCCAGTCCATCGGCATTCATCCGAAACAGGTCAAAGACCGCAGCGCTGTCGCCCGGCGTTTATCCAAAGTATTGCGGAAAAACCGGAAGAAACTGTCCCGGCAATTGAAAACCAAACGTCCGTTTATCTGGGTCAAACGTCAGGCGACTCACGATGAATTGACTGCGGTAAAGGCTCTGGCGTTGCCGGGCGTGGTATTTAAGCCGGCCCACAGCCGGATTTATCCGAATCAATTTCTCGCCGGCCAGGTGATCGGGTTTACCGGTGTGGATGGCTCCGGCCTGGAGGGGGTTGAATTTCGGTATGACTCGTACCTGCGGGGCCAGACCGATCGATTCACCGTTTTGAGGGATGCCAGGGGGCGCGGGTTTGATGCCGAACAGGCCGTGTTACCCAACTATACGGGCAACAACGTTGTTTTAACCATTGATGCCAATATCCAGTTTGTTGCCGAACAGGCCCTGGAACAAACGGTAAAGGAGTTTAACGCCCAGTCGGGAATCGCCCTGGTGATGAATCCGAAAACCGGGGCAATCTTGGCCATGGCCCATTACCCTTTCATTGATCCCAATAATTATCGGAGGTTTAAGCGTGATCGCTGGCGAAACCGCATCGTGACCGATGCCTTTGAACCGGGATCCACCATGAAGATATTTACGGCGGCGGCGGCCATCGAGTCGAAGTCCTGTTCTGCCCAGAGCATTTTTTATTGTGAGAACGGTTCGTACCGCGTGGGGCGGAATGTGATTCACGATACCCATCCGCGGGGATGGCTGACGGTTGCAAAAATTGTAAAATATTCCAGCAATATCGGGGCGGCCAAGATAGCCGGCGCCATGGGGCGGGAAACCTTTCACGCGCTTCTGGCCCGATTTGGATTCGGTTCGAAAACCGGAATCGACTGTCCGGGTGAAACATCCGGGCGGCTGACTTCTGCCCGGCACTGGCACCCGATCGATGTGGCCAATATCGCTTTCGGGCAGGGGGTGGCTGTCTCCGCCATTCAGCTGGTAACCGCGGTATCTGCCATTGCCAATGACGGGGTGATGATGAAACCCTATCTTGTTCAGGCCGTCACGGATCAGCATGGACGCATTATCAAAAACACCACACCCAAGCCGGTTCGCCGGGTGATTTCTGTGCGTACGGCCCAGGTGGTACGCCGGATCATGGCCAGTGTGGTGGACGAAGGCGGGACGGGCACCAAGGCCGCTCTGGCCAGTTACACCGTGGGCGGCAAAACCGGGACCGCCCAGAAAATTGATCCGGACGGATCGTATTCCAAAAAACGATTCATTGCATCGTTTATCGGCCTTGCACCGGTAGATAACCCGAAAGCCGTCGTTTTTGTAGCCATTGATGAGCCGCTCAAACGGCATTACGGGGGGACGGTGGCCGCACCGGCATTTAAGCGGATTACCCGGGCGACACTGGGGTACATGGCGGCATCACCATCGGATAAACCCGCAGAGCTGTCCCCTCTTTTCCGGAAGGCAGCCATGAGGAAGTCGGGAACATGAAGCTTTCCGATCTGTTAACGGGGTTTTCCCCCAAAGAAATTTCAGTTGTGATGCCAGCGGAAGCACCGCAGGCGGATGCGGGGCAAAACGGGCTGGATATAACGGGGATTCATTATAATTCGCGGACGGTTGAGCCGGGCGGCCTGTTCGTCGCCCTCGCCGGATTTCGCACGGACGGGCACGAATATATTGCCGATGCGATTAACCGGGGCGCGGCCGCTGTGGCCGTGGATCGCAGGATGATCACACCGGTGGCCACGATCCAGGTGCCGGACACCCGGCAGGCGCTGGCCGTATTTGCCGATCGTTTCCATGGGCATCCGTCCCGTGAAATGACAGTGATCGGAATTACCGGTACCAATGGAAAAACAACGACGAGCTACCTGGTCGAAAACATACTTGCCGAAGCCGGCATAAACGTGGGGGTGATTGGCACCATCAACTACCGCTATGGCGGAAAAAAAATAGACGCGCCGGTGACAACGCCCGAATCGGCCGACACACAGCGGCTGCTACGGGCCATGCGGGAAGCCGGCGTAACCCATGTGATCATGGAAGCGTCCTCCCATGCCCTGGCGCTGAACCGGTTAAGCGGCATTGAATTTGACGTGGGCGTCTTTACCAACCTCACCCAGGATCATCTCGATTTTCATAAAGACATGATTTCGTACTGGGAGTGCAAAAAGCGGCTGTTTACCGATTTCCTGGCTGCCGGTTCCAAAAAGGCGAAAGCAGCGGCGGTGATTAACATGGACGATCCCAGGGGGGCGCGTCTGGCAGGAGAGCTGAATCTGCCGGTGGTGACCGTGGGGCATGCCAGCCAAAACCGGGTACACCCGGTTGAGGTGATGTTCGGGCCTTCAGGGATGACGGGGCGCATCCGGCTGGATGCCGACATGTCCGGCCATGGCGCAGGTGATGTGGCGATTGAGTCGTCTCTGACCGGTGAATACAACCTGGAAAATATTTTGTGCGCGGCAGGTGTCGGGCTGGCCCTGGGGATGGATCCTGAAACCATCGGCAGGGGAATTAATGCCACGCGTTCGGTACCGGGACGGCTCGAATCTATTGAAAATACGGCAGGTATTCATGTTTTTGTCGATTTTGCCCATACACCCGATGCCCTGGAAAACGCACTCAAGAATCTTAAAAAGACGGTGGGCGGCCGGTTGATCTGTATTGCCGGTTGCGGCGGTGATCGGGACCGGGCCAAACGGCCCCAGATGGCCGGAATTGCCGTTCGCTTATGTGATCTATCGATTTTTACGTCGGATAATCCCCGCAGCGAATCCCCCATGGCGATTATCGAAGATATGCTGACCGGCATTCATAATGGTTACCGGGCCTTTTCAAGGGCGGATTTATCGGGATCTCTGGAATCGCCGGGATATGTGGTTGAACCGGATCGCCGCAAGGCCATTGTCCTGGGGATCAACGTGGCCAGAGCCGGTGATACCGTGCTGATCGCTGGAAAAGGCCACGAAACCTATCAGATTATTGCCGATCAACGGATCTCATTTGATGATCGGCTGGAAGCGACAGCGGCGTTGTCAAAAAAAGCGGCTGGATCGGCAGGAGCCATGAATGCCGGGCGGATGAACCAACATGAAAGACTGTAATTATCGATGAGCGGTTATGGCGCAATGGCAATAGATACCGGAATAGATACCACCAGGAACCGTTTTCCAGAGGCCGGAAAAGGTCTGTCGGTAACCGATGTACTGGCGGCGACGGGTGGAACCTTGCTATCCGGCAACGAATCGGCGGTTTTTGATTCGGTGGAAATCGATTCGCGCACCTTTCCGCCCGGTGCGTTGTTTGTGGCCATCCGGGGGGAGAACCATGATGGACATGCCTTCCTGGCCGAGGTGATCCGGCAGGGTGCCCGGGGGGTGCTGGTCGATGATGAAACCATTACCCGGAAAAGCGCGTTTCAATCGGTGGCCGTAGAAACGGCATGTATCGCCGTATCCGACACAACCCGTGCCCTGGGAGACCTGGCGGCGTACCAGCGCCGTCAGGCCGATATCCGGGTGGTGGCCATTACCGGATCAAACGGAAAAACCACGACAAGGTGCATGACCGCCGCTGTTTTCGGCCGCCGGTTCAACACGCTGGCCAGCCCGGGTAATTTTAACAACGAGATCGGGCTTCCCCTGACGCTGTTTCGCCTTAAGCCCCGGCATCAATGGGCTGTGGTGGAGCTGGGGATGAACCATTTTAATGAAATCCGGCGCCTGTCGGCCATTTGCCGGCCGGATATCGGGATTATCACCACTATCGCTCCGTGCCATCTGGCGGGCGTGGGATCCATCGAAGGCGTTGTCAAGGCCAAGTCCGAACTGCTCGAAAATATCCGTTCCGGCGGAACGGTCATTCTAAACCGGGATGATCCGCATCTGGCCCGGCTGGGTGCCCGGGCCGCCATGGATGTCCTGTTTTTCGGCGAATCGGAAAAAGCCGATATTCGTGCCCGTTCGATCCGTGAAACGCCGGGCGGGATCGACTTTGTTCTGGAACTGCCGGGCAGCCGAACCCCGGTCCGGCTGCCGGCGGTGGGGCGCTTCATGGTGGTTAACGCACTGGCCGCGGCTGCGGCCGGATATCTGGCGGGGATTTCCGGAGAAGAAATCGGAGAAGGACTGTCGCGGTATCGTCCGGAATCGGGCCGCTTAACCATCGTTGAAACGGATCGCGGGGTTACAATCATCGACGATACATACAACGCGAATCCGGCTTCCATGGCCGCGGCCATTGACACCCTGGTGAACCTGGCGGGCCGGAAGCGGTCCATCCTCGTTATGGGGGATATGCTGGAACTGGGAAAAGAATCCGGTCAGCTGCACCGTGCAACGGGTGAACTGGCCGGCCGGTCCGGAATTTCCCGGATCTATATCACCGGCACCCATGCGGATGATGTGGCCGCTGGCGCCCGGTCGGGCGGTCTTAAAAAAAACCGGATCATAACCGGCGAAACAAAAGCGGTTATTGCCGATTTGAAGAATCTATTACAGGCCGGCGATTTTCTACTGGTCAAGGGGTCCAGGGGTTCGGCCATGGAAAGGGTCGTTACGCCGATCAGGGATTGGGCAACGGAAAAAAAGCCCGCCGCTAAATGAGGAAATCGGCCGGGGATTGCTTTAACCATATGAAATACAGGGTGAATAATTAATAATCGATGCTTTACCATTTACTATATCCGCTGCATACAACCTGGTCGGCGTTCAACGTCTTCCGATACATCACGTTTCGGACGATTTACGCCACGGTGACGGCGTTTCTGGTCTGTTTCGTTTTCGGCCCCTGGGTGATCCGGAAATTATCCGCCATGCAGGTGGGACAATATATTCAAGATGACGGGCCCCGGGCGCACCGGCAAAAAGCGGGAACCCCGACCATGGGCGGCACCCTGATTATTATAGCCATCGTGACGGCGACGCTTTTATGGGCCGATCTGACCAATCGGTTTGTATGGATCATGATGTTTGTTTCCGTTGGATTCAGCTGTATCGGATTTGCCGATGATTATCTCAAGCAGGTGAAGAAACGGAACCTGGGGTTGACGGCCGGGGCCAAGTTTTCGCTGCAGATCATACTGGCATTGATTGCCGGGGTCTGGATATATGGCGCTCCGGAATTTTCCACCTTGGTGACGGTGCCTTTTTTGAAACAATTATCGCCGGATTTAGGGATGGGCTATATTTTTTTTACGATTCTGGTGATTGTGGGCACATCCAATGCAGTGAATCTGACCGATGGCCTGGACGGGCTGGCCATCGGGCCGGTGATTATTGCCGCAGGGACTTATATGGCCCTGGCCTATGTAGCCGGCCATGTCACTATCGCCGGCTATTTACAGGTCCAGTACGTCAGCGGTGCCGGTGAACTGGCCGTATTTTGCGGCAGCGTCGCCGGGGCCGGGCTCGGGTTTTTGTGGTTTAATGCCTATCCGGCCGAGATTTTCATGGGAGATGTGGGCTCCCTTTCCCTGGGGGCGATTCTAGGCACCACGGCGGTCATCACCAAGCAGGAAATTTTACTGGTACTGGTGGGCGGTCTGTTTGTGATCGAAGCTTTGTCCGTGATTCTCCAGGTCGGATATTTCCGGGCGAGTAAAGGGCGTCGCATTTTCAGAATGGCGCCGCTGCACCACCATTATGAATTAAAGGGATGGGCCGAGCCCAAGGTGATTGTCCGTTTCTGGATTATTGCCATTGCGCTGGCACTGATTTCACTCAGCACATTGAAGCTCAGGTAACGGACGCGTGTTTTTTAACCCAGGATCGGCGGTCGTTGATTTTGACCGGAAACGGGTAAGCCGGGATCATAAACTGATGATGCTCTCAGGAAAAAAAGTACTGGTCCTCGGGATGGGTGCCTCGGGAGAGGCGGCTGCCCGGTTTTTACACGCCCGGGGCGCGCGCGTTACCGTCAACGATGCCGGGGATAGCGATCAGGTGAAAATGGCTCGGCAAAAATTAGAGACAGAAGGGATCGATACCGTGATCGGTGAGCATCCGGCCGGCATATTCGACCAGGCGGATCTGATCTGCCTGAGTCCGGGAGTTCCGCATACGTTGGCGCCACTCACGTCGGCAAGGGCGCTGGGGGTTCCGGTGATCGGAGAGATTGAACTGGCCGCGCAGTTTATCCGGGAACCGATCGTGGCGATTACCGGTACCAACGGTAAGACAACGACCACGACATTGATCGGCGAAATGCTGGCCGCCTCGGGACACCGGACATTTGTCGGCGGAAATATCGGCCGGCCGCTGATTGAATATCCGATGCTTGAAAAACCGGTGGATACCGTAGTGGTGGAAGTGAGCAGTTTTCAACTGGATACCATTGAAACCTTTCGGCCCGCGGTGTCGGTGTTATTGAACATTACACCCGATCATCTCAATCGGTATCCGGATTTTGATGCGTACGCCCGATCCAAGGGGCGGATCTTTGAAAACCAGGGGCCGGATGATACGGCCATTTATCTGGGAAATGACGATCTGATCGCTTCCCTGACGGCACGGCGGCCCTGCAAACGCCTCCCCTTTTTCCGGGCCGGAGAGGCGCCGCCGGATTTTAAGCAGGGGGCGGCGGTCACCGACCAGGCGATTCTGATTCGTCACAATGATCGGGAATACTGGATCGATTTAAATCATGTCCGGCTGGTGGGGGAGCATCAGCGGGAAAATATTGCCGCCGCGTCCCTGGCGACCCTGGCCGCCGGCGGTACGATTGACGGGATTCGCAAGGCACTCGAAGAATTTGACGGATTGCCCCATCGAATGGAGCCGGTGGGTACTTTTCAGGACGTATTATACGTCAACGATTCCAAGGGAACCAATATCAGCGCGGTGGAACGGGCGCTGGCATCGTTTGAAACGGTTATCCTCATTATGGGGGGGAAGGATAAAGGGGGCGATTTTTCATCACTGATTCCCCTGGTAAAACAAAAGGTCAGGCAGCTGATCGTTCTGGGTGATGCCGCTGCAATGATTTTCGGGATAATGCAGGAGATCGTAGAGGTCAAAAAAGCAGGAAATATGGCGCAGGCGGTGAAAATGGCGCGGGACGCGGCCGAGCCCAATGATGTGGTGCTCTTATCACCCGGCTGCGCGAGCTTTGATCAGTACGAAAATTATGCGGCCCGCGGTAATGATTTCCGTCGGCAGGTGGAACAATTATCATGAAGGCGCATTCAACACCTAAAAAGAAGAAAATCAGGCGGTTTGTTTACGATCCGACCCTGCTTTTTACCGTGCTTTCCCTCGTGGGCGTGGGGGTCGTCATGGTCTACAGCGCCAGTTCGGAATTATCTCTGACCGTGCATGGCCACGGGTATTTTTACCTGAAACGCCAGGCGATTTTTTCCCTGGTCGGGATTGCTGCGATGGTGTTCTGCCTTCATTTCCCCTACCGGTGGTACCGGTATGCGGTCTACCCGCTGCTGCTGTCGGCACTGGGACTATTGGTTGTGGTTCTGCTTCCGGGCCTTGGCTCCACGGCCGGGGGGTCTACCCGGTGGCTCTCCATCCTGGGCCTGCGGTTTCAGCCGTCCGAAGTGGCACGCCTGGCCCTGGTGATTTACCTGGCCTATTCCCTTTCGAAAAAACAGGCCAAGCTTGATATTTTCGCGGTGGGTTTTATTCCGCATGTGATTGTGCTGGGCATACTGATCGTACTTATCGGGCTCGAACCCGACTTTGGATCGATCGCCATATTAACGGCATTGACCTGGATCATGATGTTTGCAGGCGGGGTGCGAATCTCTCATTTACTGGTCCCCCTTCCCGCTGTATTGGCGGGGCTGGCCTATTATCTGATCAGCGCGCCGTACCGGATGGCCCGCCTGATCAGTTTTTTAAATCCGTGGGCATATGCCGCCGATCAGGGCTACCAGGTGGTTCATTCCCAGATGGCGTTTGGTACCGGCCGGCTGGTGGGCACCGGGTTGGGACACGGGTATCAAAAGCTTTTTTTTCTTCCCGAACCCCACACGGATTTCATTTTTTCGGTGATTGGAGAAGAAGCCGGATTTGTGGGCGTAACGATTATTGTGGTGTTGTACAGTATTTTTTTCTGGCGGGGTATCGGCATTGCCCGAAACTGCTCGGATCTTTTCGGTGCCCTCGTCGCCACGGGGTTGACGGCGGCCATTGCGCTGCAGGTGTGCATAAATATGGGCGTTACCCTGGGCCTGGTGCCGCCCAAGGGGCTGCCGCTGCCGTTTTTAAGCTACGGGGGGACATCCCTGGTCGTCAGTATGGCCTCGGCCGGGATATTGATGAATATCGGCGGACCGGCAGCAGTGACACGTCGATGAAACCATGAACGGGTGATGAATTAGCGGATCAAGGAAAAGAAAATGCTGTCGACGCAGAATAAATTACACGTCGTGATCGCCGGGGGCGGAACCGGGGGACATCTGTTTCCCGGAATCGCCATTGCCGAAGCATTTATGGAAAAAATACCGGATTGCCGGATCCTGTTCATCGGTACCGATCGTCCCTTTGAAAAGTCGATTTTAGCTGAAAAGGAATTTGATCATGAAGCCATTTTTGTTCAACCGCTTAAAGGCAAATCATTGTGGTCTAAACTGGCGGCCATGGTGGTTTTCCCCTGGTCGATTTATCAGGCGGTACGAAAAATGCGACGGTTTGATACAGACCTGGTGGTGGGGCTCGGCGGCTACTCGGCCGCACCTGTGGCCATCGGCGCGTGGCTGATGGGGATTCGGATCGTTATTCATGAGCAGAATATTTTGCCCGGCCTGACCAATCGTCTGCTGTCACGGCTGGCCTCCAGGGTTTATGTCTCGTTTGAAAACACCCGGATACGGGCAGATGCCAGGAAAATATTTTTTTCCGGTAACCCGGTGCGCCGGGAAGTATTGAGAGTGGCCGACGAAAAAAAAGACGCATCGCATGCGTCGTCGTACCGGCTGACAGTGCTGGTGCTGGGCGGCAGCCAGGGGGCGCACAGCCTGAATATGGCGGTCGCGGACGCACTGGATGAATTAAAAGACGTAGAGGGGCTGTACTTTATCCATCAGACCGGAAAAGCGGACGAGATGGATATCAAAACGACCTATGCCAAACACGACATTCCATGCCGGGTAGCCGCTTTTTTCAGCGATATTGACCGGCAGTATGCCCGGGCGGATTTATTGATCTGCAGGGCCGGCGCCACCACAGTCGCCGAAGCGGCTGTTCTGGGTAAAGCGTGTATTTTTGTGCCGTACCCCTTTGCAGCGGACAACCACCAGGAATTCAACGCAAGAGCCCTGGTCAAAGCCGGTGCCGCCGGGATGATCCTTGATAAGGACCTGGATGCTCAGGCCGTGGCGCGTCTAATCCGGTATTACCTGTCCAACACGCAGGCCGTGACGTATATGGCCGAACAGGCGAAGCGCTTCGGTCGCCCGCATGCGGCGGAAGATATTATAAACGACTGCCTTGCCCTGCTGAAGAAGAAACGGCTGCTGGCATTATTCTTTATTGGTTTGTCGGTCTTGAAGATAAAACGGACCCGCCCGGGCTGTTAAAAACAACCGGCGCTGGAAAGATAAAAATGTATCAAAAAAAATATCATATACACTTCGTCGGAATTGGCGGTATCGGCATGAGCGGTATCGCGGAGTTATTGTTGAATCTGGGGTACCGGGTATCCGGATCTGATCTGGCCGCAACCGACATAACGGGGAATTTGAAACGGCTGGGGGGAATCATTTACCAGGGGCATGCGGCCGAACAGGTTGACGGCGCCGATGTGGTGGTGACGTCGTCAGCGGTTGCCGAAGAGAACCCGGAAGTGACAGCGGCGCGGACGGCGTCTATTCCGGTCATCCCCCGCGCTGAAATGCTGGCTGAACTGATGCGGTTGAAATACAGCGTGGCCATTGCCGGCGCCCATGGCAAAACCTCTACCACTTGCCTGGTCGCCACGATTCTGGGGGCCGGGAAGCTGGACCCGACCGTGGTTATCGGTGGAAAATTAATGGGGCTGGGGACCAACGCTGTTTTAGGCCGCGGTGATTTTATCGTTGCCGAAGCCGATGAAAGTGACGGCTCTTTCCTGAAATATACACCCACCCTGGCGGTGGTGACCAATATCGATCGGGAGCATCTTGATTTTTATAAAGACCTCGATGAGATCAAATCCGCATTTTTAACATTTATTAACCGGGTGCCGTTTTACGGGGCGTCAATTCTCTGCCTGGACAATGAATCCATTCAGGATCTGATTCCAAAGATTGAAAAGCGGTTTATTACGTATGGGACGAGCAATCAGGCCGATATCCAGGCCACCGAGATTCAGTTTGAAGGATTAAAAACCCGGTTTAACGTTTCAGGTCCCGATGGGCGGCAGCACGGTGAGATCCTGCTGAATTGTCCGGGGCGGCACAATGTTCTCAACGCCCTGGCCGGCATTACGGTGGGCTTTGAGCTCGATATCCCTTTTGATACCATAAAAGCCGCTTTGGAGACGGTCCCCGGTGTGGGGCGCCGTATGGAAATCAAGGGAGAGATTGACGATATTATTATCGTGGATGACTACGGCCATCACCCGTCAGAAATCCAGACGACCCTGTCGGCCATCCGGACGAGCTGGCCGGAAAGGCGGGTGGTCGTTGTATTTCAGCCCCATCGCTACAGCCGCACCCGTTCTTTGTTCGATGAATTTGCCCGGTCATTTTACAATTCAGATGTCATGATCGTTTTACCGATTTATGCGGCCAGTGAAAAACCGATTGAGGGGGTAACCGGAAAGCGTCTTTATGAGGAAATCCGGCGCCACGGGTACAGGGATATCCGGTACGCCATGAATAAAAAAGGGGCGGTCTCCTCCCTGCTTGATATCGTGGAACCGGGTGACCTGGTCCTTACGCTGGGAGCCGGTGATGTATATAAGGTCGGCGAAATACTGCTTCAGAGGTGGTCGTAAATGATCAGTCATGCGGCACTCAGCAATGATTTAACAGCCGCGTTTTTTCTGAGACCCGACGACCGGTCATGGCTGAAAGATTTACTGGGCGGGCAGGTTCAGTTTGATGTACCGATGGAACGGTATACGACACTGGGCGTGGGCGGCCCGGCCGATGCACTGGCGACACCGACGGATACCAGGACCCTGGAAAAGCTTGTCTCAGGCGCAGACCAACGCTCGATTCCCTGGCTGGTCGTCGGCGGTGGAAGTAATTTGCTGGTCAAAGACGGGGGGATCCGGGGGATCGTCATTCTGCTGGGCGCTCACTATAAAGGTATCGCTGAAACGGGATCGGATGCGGCCCGGCCGAAGCTGAGGGTAAAGGCCGGTACCCGGCTGAGCACCCTTTGCCGATACACCATTGATCATGGTCTGGCCGGGCTCGGGTTTGCCCTGGGAATTCCCGGTTCGGTGGGCGGGTCGATTCTCATGAACGCCGGTACGGCTGGAGGGTCGATCCAGGATGTTCTGACATCTGTTTCAGTGCTGTGGCCGGGTGGACGAATCGAGCGGATCGAAAAAAAAGATCTCGTATTCGGTTATCGGCGCCTGACATTACCGGGATGGGAAGTCACCCCTCGATCCGGTGAAATTAATGATAATCGAAAAGGTGTGATTGTTGATGGGGTTTTTGTCTTTGAACCGGGCGATGCGGGACAACTTAAATCAGATGCCCGAAGAATTAAAAAGGAACGGCGGCAACGTCAGCCCCTGGGAAAGGCGAGTGCCGGGTGCTTTTTTAAAAATCCGGTCGACCACCCGCCCGCCGGCAGACTGATTGACCTGGCCGGGCTGAAGGGAAACCGGGTGGGAGATGCGCAGGTATCCATGCAGCATGGTAATTTTATCATCAATCGGGGGAAAGCATGCGCCGCTGATATCCTCAATCTGGCGGAAATAATTGAAAATCAGGTTTTGGCCCGGTTTGGTGTGCAACTGGAGCCGGAAGTGATCATTGTTGGAGAATCGAATCATGCGACAAAATCGATTTAAACCCGGGCGTAAGCATCATCGGGGAAAGAGGGGCCGGTATTTCGGGGCGTTCCTGATCCAGAGTGTACGGGCCGGCGCCTGCCTGCTGGGGGTGGCCGTATTGAGCGTTGCGCTCATGACCGGATACGATTTTATTACCCAGTGCCAGTATTTCAGTGCAACCAGGATTCAGGTCAATGGTTTAAAGCGTCTGACCGCATCTGAAGTTCTGGCGCAGGCAGACATTCATGCGGGGCAAAATATCCTCTCTGTCAATCTGGCACTGACACGAAAACGTCTCATGGCGCATCCCTGGATCGCCGACGTCGATTTTCAACGGCGATTGCCGGACGGGTTGGAATTAAACATCACCGAGCAGGTACCCCTGGCCGTTGTTGATCTGGGCCGGAAATTTGTGATTAACGAAAAGGGCGATATTTTTAAGAGAGCCAGTTCCGCGGATGTGAAAGAGCTGCCCGTTGTTACCGGCCTGTCTTATACGGATTTAATTATTTCTGATCACCAGGCGGACCCGCCCCTGGCAGCGGTTTTATCGGTGCTGCGGATGGGAAATCAACCGAACAGTGTCATTCCCAATCCCATACTGCGGGAATTACACGTTGACCGGGAAATGGGTTTGACCCTGGTCGCCTTTAATGCGCCGCTGGTCATCCGGATGGGCTATTCGGGCTACCGTGCCAAGTATAAAGTGCTGTCGCAGGTGTTGACCTATCTCGACAGCCATCCGGGCGCCTTGAATGTCGACTGGATCGATCTGAATAATCCGGAGCGGATTGTCATGAATGTCAAAGGCGCGTTACCTCAAAAGAGCGCAAAGGAGATTTAATATGCAGGGGCGGGGAGATATCATCGTCGGTCTGGATATTGGTACCACAAAAATATGCTGCGTGGTGGGAGAATCCCTGCCCGGGGAAATCAATATCATCGGTATCGGGACCCATCCTTCCGAAGGTTTGCGCAAAGGGGTGGTGGTCAATATCGAGTCGACCGTGGAGTCCATCAAAAAGGCGGTTGACGAGGCCGAGCAGATGGCCGGTTGCGATATCTCTTCGGTTTATACAGGGATTGCCGGCGGCCATATCACCGGGTTCAACAGCCGGGGAATTGTCGCGGTAAAGGGGCGGGAAATTATCCAGGAGGATATCGACCGGGTGATCGAGGCCGCGCGGGCAGTGGCGATCCCCATGGAACGGGAAGTGATTCATGTTCTGCCTCAGGAATACATCGTTGATAACCAGAAAGGGATTCAGAACCCCCTGGGCATGTCCGGTGTTCGGCTGGAAGCCAGAATTCATATTGTGACCGGCGCGGTGACATCGGCCCGGAATATCGTCAAATGCGCCAATCGAGCCGGGCTGGACGTCAGCGAAATTGTCCTTGAATCACTGGCATCGGGCCGGGCGGTGTTATCCGAAGAAGAAAAGGAACTGGGCGTTGCCCTGATTGATATCGGCGGTGGTACCACTGACCTGGCCATTTTCAAGGGAAATAATATCATCCATACCTTTGTACTGGCCCTGGGCGGGGATAATTTTACCAACGATATTGCGATCGGGTTGCGGGCTCCCGTGGCTGAAGCCGTCAAAATAAAGGAAAAATTCGGTTGCTGCATCAGCCAGAATATCGGCCCCGAGGAGATGCTCGAGGTGCCGGGGCTGGGCGGGCGCCCCCCCCGGAGACTCCCCCGGCAGATCCTTGGAGAGATAATCGAGCCGCGCATGGAGGAAATTTTTACATTGGTGCGGCAGGAAATAGAGGAGCGTGAACTGGTCCATTGCCTGAACGCGGGCATGGTCCTCACCGGCGGCGGTTCGCTGGTGGAAGGGGCCAGTGAAGTCGCCGAATCGGTGTTCAGGGTCCCCTCCCGGATCGGCAGACCCGCCGGGGTCACCGGATTGACGGATATGGTCAACAATCCGATCTATGCTACCGGAGTCGGCCTGGTTATCTTTGGCACCGGGCAATCGGGGAAAAAGGCGGGGTTCCGGATTCGGGACAAGCATATATTTAAAAAGGTAATGGCGCAGATGAAACGATGGTTCAAAGATGTCATTTAGCCGGGCTTAAACAAAGCGGCACGTATCAATCCGTTTTAACGATCTAGATTAGAAACAGGGAAAGTATAAAAATCAGGAACAACCAAACAAGGGAGGTGGAAGCCGATGTTTACGTATGTAGAAAAAGAATGCGGAGCGAAAATCAAGGTCATTGGCGTGGGCGGCGCGGGGGGGAATGCGATCAACAACATGATCGATTCCAATCTGGTCGGAGTCCAGTTTATTGCGGCCAATACCGACTCACAGGCATTGGAGGTATCCAAGGCCAGTATCAAAATCCAGCTGGGGGAACAGCTGACCGAAGGACTGGGGGCCGGTGCCAATCCCAACCAGGGCCGGGAGGCGGCCCTTGAATCTCACGAAGAGCTGACACAGTTGCTGGATGACAGCCACATGGTATTCATTACCGCCGGATTTGGCGGGGGCACCGGTACGGGCGCAGCACCGATAGTGGCCGAAGTCTGCAAGTCTCTGGGGGCGTTGACGGTGGCCGTTATTACCAAGCCGTTTTCCTTTGAGGGACGCAAGCGGAATGAAATGGCCGAAACAGGTATCGCCGAATTGAAAAAAGTCGCCGATACCGTCATCACGATTCCCAACGACCGGTTGAGAGGGCTCGCCCCTCGCAACGCCCGGCTGATCGACATGTTTAAAAAAGCGGATGAAATCCTGCTGCACTCGGTCAAGGGAATCACCGATCTGATTATGATGCCCGGGCTGGTGAATCTTGACTTTGCCGATATTAAAACCACCATGTCCAAAGCCGGTATGGCGATTATGGGGATCGGTATGGCCAGCGGGGAAAACCGGGCCATGGAAGCGGCCAGCAAGGCCATTTCCCATCCGCTTCTGGAGGATATCTCGATCTCCGGCGCCCGGGGCGTGCTGATGAATATTACCAGCAACAGCGAATTGACCATGGAGGAGATGACCGAAGCGTCTGAGCGGATCTATGCGGAAGTCGGAAACGATGCCGAGATAATCTGGGGTGCCGTGATCGATGATCAGGTTGGTGACGAAATGCGGGTGACGGTAATTGCCACCGGTATCGGCGATGAAGAGCCGGCCGGGGAAGTAACAGAAGAAAAAGGAGAAACAGAGGATTTCCCGGCGAATGTCGTCAAAAAATTTGAACCCCGTGGCAGGGTTCGTGATGTGACCCCGGAAGATATGCGCCAGAAAGTGCGGATGGGTAACAACGGAAGCCTGCAGCCCCAGGAAGTTGTTGTAGATGAACAGAATGGCAAAGTTCGCCGGAATTACGGCCTGGTGATTGATCCGGACGATCTTGAGATCCCGACGTTTTTACGACGGAGCGCCGATTAGACGCCGCATCTTTCCGGTTGGAAATCCGTACGGGGCGTGATAACGGATGTGGCTATGGCATTAAAACCCGGAAATCACCCCCGGCGGCGGAGCGAAACCGGCACGATCCGAAAATCCTGGCGGGATCGGACCACCGTTGCCCTGGTGTTTCCCAATACATACGCCGTGGGAACCACCAACCTCGGATTTCAGGCGGTATACCGGCTGTTGAACGCGATGGATAAGGTGGTCTGCGAGCGGGTCTTTTTACCGGAGACGGACCGGAAAGGTTCTGACAGGAAGGATCCCGGCCGCAAAGGCCCGGCTGGAAAGGGATCTGCCGCAAAAGAGCCGGGTTCCCGGCCATGCGCCGAGGAGTCCGGACGCCGGTTGTCCGCGTTCGATATTATCGCGTTTTCCGTGTCGTTTGAAAACGATTACCTCAATGTCCTGACCATTCTTGATCTGGCAGGCATCCCCCTGCGATCGGAACAAAGAAACATCCACCCCCTTGTG
Source organism: Deltaproteobacteria bacterium (assembly GCA_003973265.1). GTDB lineage: Bacteria > Desulfobacterota > Desulfobacteria > Desulfobacterales > QNYZ01 > QNYZ01. The sequence goes on from QNYZ01000073.1 coordinate 22,198, forward strand.
ATCGCAGGTGGGGTGGCCTGCTGGTTAAACCCCGAACCACTGGCCCCCTTTATCGACCTGTTTCTCCTTGGCGAGGCCGAGGTCCTTTTATCGCCTTTTATACAGGCGTATCAAAAAAGAATCGAACGAACGGATTTTCTTCAAATGGCGGCCCGGGATCTTCCCGGTGTGTATGTGCCTGGGCTGTATCAGCCGGTCTACGGTCCGGACGGGGCGCTTTCTGCATTTCATCCGGTCGTTGACGGGGTTCCCCCCCGGGTGCAACGTCGGATCGTGCCGGATTTAACCGGTTCCAGCACCCATACCACCATTGTTTCACCCCATACGGCGTTTGACAGCCGGTTTCTGATCGAAATCGGCCGCGGGTGCGCGCGCGGGTGTCGGTTTTGCAGTGCCGGTTTTATCTACCGGCCACCCCGGTTTCGGGATATCGCCACACTGGTCGACGGCCTGGAAAAGGGAAAAGCCGTTACCGGCCGTATCGGCCTGGTGGGACCGGCGGTTTCGGATCTGCCCGGTCTTGACGCATTGTGCCGGCATGCGTCGGATATGAAAATTTCCCTGGCCTTCAGCTCTCTGCGGGCAGATGCCCTTACCGACACCTTTATTCAGGCCCTGGTGGACAGTGACGTTCAGACGGCCACCATTGCCCCGGATGCCGGCTCGGAACGGATGCGGCGGGTGATCAATAAAGGCCTGACGCGGCAGGATATCCTGACCGGCACCCGGTCGCTGGTGGCCGCCGGCATTGCGAATCTAAAACTTTATTTTATGGTGGGACTGCCCACGGAAACCGATGCGGACGTGAATGCCATTATCACGCTGACGGCAGACATAAAGGAAATATTTTTACAGGAAAGCAGGCGCCTGGGCCGGATCGGAAATATTACCGTCAGCCTTAACTGTTTTGTGCCAAAGCCGTTTACCCCCTTCCAGTGGGCGGCCATGGACGACATCCCCCGTCTCAAAAAGAAAATCATGGTGGTCCGTAAAGGCCTGGGGCGGATGGCCAATGTGATTTTCCGCAGTGAAAGTCCCCGAAAATCGTATGTTCAGGCCCTGTTGTCCCGGGGGGATCGCCGTGTGAGCGATATCCTTATCCGGGCGCATTATCATAACGGGGACTGGCCGCATGCACTGGCGGAAGCGGACATCGATCCGGATTATTTTGTATCCCGGCAAAGGGAAGCCAGCGAGTGGTTGCCGTGGGATTTTATCGATTCGGGAGTGAGCCGGGTTTTCCTGCAAAATGAATACGAAAAATCGAAAGATGAACGTCCTTCCAAACCGTGTCCGGTCATACAATGTACGCGATGTGGCGCCTGTCCGCCGGTAGAAAACACTTGAAAAACGATTCAGCATTGTGTTAGCTAGAACCTTGCGAAAAATCAGGGGGTCGGTTTCTCCATGACCGCTAAATTCATTTCCCGGACAGGGACGACCGTGACAGGGATTTAAAATCAGATGGCTTTAAAAACGGAAATTAAAATCGCGTACGGCGTGGTCATTTATTTCCTTTTCGTCGGCATCCTCAGCTATACTGTTTTTTCGGCAGATTCGCCGGAAACGCCCATTCGGGTGATGTACAAAAGTGCGACGGGTAAGGTGCTTTTCGATCATAAAACACATTCAGGTGATACCGGTTACGGCCTTGCCTGTAAGGATTGCCACCATCATCCCATGGAGGATGATACGGATTATAGAGCCTGCGGCCAGTGTCATATCCCGGGGAAGGCGGAATCACTGCCAAAATCCTGCCTGGAATGTCATGACGCAGATGAGATTGAGGACACCGAAATGCTCAACAGCGGCGATGCATTTCACGGACAATGTATCGGGTGCCATCAGGAATTCGGCCGGGGTCCGGTTGACTGTGCCGAGTGCCATGTCAAGTAGCTATCGTTAATATCTCAAGGGAAGCCTATCGATGTTAAAGAAATCTTTTTTCGGTTTAACCCGGTCCTGGCTCAGATACGAAGGACTGGCCTCTTTCCCTGAACGTATCTGTCACGTTCCATCACCCGGCCGGATCACCTACCTGTTTAATGCGCCCTTTGAAAAAACGACCGACCCGAAACTCAATGTCGGCGACCGGGTCAAACGCGGACAGCCGATTGTTTTAAATGATGAACCGGGCGGTACCCTGGTCAGTTCTGTGGCCGGCAGCGTGGCATCCATTACCCCTTACGACGGCGATCTCGGCCGTCGCTGCACGATGGTAACGATCACTACCGACGGCAATGAGGAGGTGGATACCGGCTTTGCCGACTACGCGGCATCTCCCCGTCTTGAAACCGCCCGCACCTATTTAACAAACAGCCCCGGCAGCCCGCCGCTGGATCAACTGGCCGACACGGGTCGACCCATCGACACCATCGTGATTTCCGCCATGGAGGACGATATCCTGATCGGGACCCGCCGCCATGTGCTGGAAAAAGACTTTTCCATGGTGGCCAAGGGGATCACGGTGCTTCGCCAGATATCCGATGTGGAGCGGATTGTCCTCGTGGTCCCGCGGGAAAGTATCCAGGGATTTGGTCATATCGGTGTCGAGGTGATGGCCGCCGATGTGGATTATCCGGCGGGTCACCCGCTGCTCATTATGAACAACCTTTTGAAAAAACCGGTTCCGGCCGGTCAATCCCCGGAAGAAAACGGAGTCTGTTTTTTCAGTATCGAGGCGGTCGCATCAATGGGACGGGCCTATGCGGATGGCGCCGTACCGGTAAGAAAAACGATTACCTTTATAGATAAGGACGGGGCCCATGCCCTGGCAACAGTACGCGTGGGAACACCGGTGGCGGATCTGCTTTCCACCTTTGGTGTGACGTTAAATGAGCGGGACCGGCTGATTTTCGGCGGTCCCATGACCGGAAAAGCCATTTACGATATTGATCACCCGATTCTGGCCGATACCGATGCGGTTCTTGTCCAGGACCGGGACAGCATCCCCTATTCATCTGATTATCCGTGTATTAATTGCGGAGATTGTATCCGGGTCTGTCCGGTGAATATCCCCATCGACATGCTGGTTCGGTTTTTAGAGGTGGGCCAGTATGCGGAGGCCGCTGATCAATACGCCCTTGAATCGTGTATTGAGTGCGGATTGTGCGGTTATGTCTGTGTGGCCAAAATCCCGATTGTTCAATATATCCGACTGGGCAAATACGAACTTGCCAAGGAGCGCTCGATGGAGGCAGCCAATGATTGACCGGAAGAAACTAGTGGTGTCCCATGCCCCGTTCTGGCATAACGGCAGCAGTGTTGCCGAGCGCCACTATAATATCCTGTTTGCGGCGGTGCCGGCGGCTGCCCTGGGCTGCTTTCGGTATGGGATACCGGCGATCGGGGTGGTATCGTTTTCCATTGCCTTTGCCATTATCTGGGAATGGGTCATGAACCTGGCCACCCGGCAGGCGCCAACGATTGGAGACGGAAGCGCGGCCCTGACAGGCCTGCTGCTTGCCATGCTCCTGCCGGCCACTTCGCCCTGGTGGCTGGTGGTTGTCGGTACTTTTCTGGCTATTGTGATCGGTAAACAGATTTTCGGCGGTATCGGGAGCAACCCGGTGAACATGGTGGCATTGACGATTGCCATCTTATCTCTTTCCTGGCAGGGGCATCTCGATTTTAACGAAGCGCTGGTTAATTACGATTTTGGATTTCCCATGGTTTATCCACTGGCCCAGCTGAAACATTTCGGAACGGCGGCGATTGGTTCTTTTTCGTACATGGACCTCCTGCTGGGTCGTCAGATCGGCGGTATCGGGGCGCCTTTCGGGCTGGCATTGATCGTCGGCGGAATTTATCTGATCCTGCGGGGATTTATCCGGTGGGAAATTGTTATCTCTTTTCTGGCCGGTATTTTTGTGACAGCCATGGTTTTTTATGGAGCCAATGCCGAAAAATTTGCCGACCCGCTTTTTCATTTATTAACCGGGTATACGTTGATGGGTGCCATTTTTCTGGCGACGGATGACTCGTCCTCTCCGGTCGGGTTTATTCCCATGTTGATCTATGGTGCGGTCGGTGGTTTTATGACCGTACTGATTCGGAATATCGGGATCTGGGTCGATGGGGTCGTACTGGCGATCCTGATCGCCAATATTGTCAGCCCGCTATTGGATAAGATCCGGCCCAAAGTGATGGGAGAGGTTAGCTGAAGATGAACGAGATGATTAAAATGGTCGTCGTTTTGACGATATTGACGGCATTTTCAGGTGGTCTGCTGGCGGCGGTTAAAGAGGGCACCAAGGAAAAAATCGAGTTGCAGGAGCTCAAGTTCGTCAAGGGGCCGGCCATCAAAGCGATTTTGAAGGGGGCTGAGAACGATCCCCTGACCGACCGGTTTAAAATTAAAGACGGCAAAACCGAATACAGTATTTTCGTCGGTAAATTTAATGGAAAGGCAAATACTATTGCCCTCGAAAGCGCGGCCACGGGATTTGGCGGTCCGGTCGGCGTCATGGTCGGGATTAATGTGGACAGGGACGAGGTTGTCGGCGTGGGGGTGACAACGTCCTCGGAAACGCCCGGGCTGGGTGCGCGCGCCAAAAGTGATCCAAGCTTCGTTGCTCAGTTCAAGGGAAACACCATCAAAGAGCCTTTCAAAGTATCCAAAGATGGTGGAAAGATCAATGCACTGTCCGGTGCCACGATTACATCGCGGGCGGTATGTGAGGCAACGACCAACGTGGCTGCTTTGTATAAAAAGCTCAAGCCCGAAATCCAGAAAAAATTAGCCGCGATTAAATAAGTTACTCGTAAAATGATACGGAAATAAAAATGGCCAAATCAATTACACAGGAATTCGTAAAAGGGCTATGGGCGGAAATTCCACCCTTTCGACTGGTACTTGGGTTATGCCCGACCCTGGCGGTGACCAAATCAGTTGAAAACGGTTTGGGCATGGGAGCGGCCACGACTTTTGTCCTGGTCTGTTCCAACATCCTCGTGTCGCTTTTACGCAACGTTATCCCGGATAAAGTCCGCATCGCCTGTTTTATCATCATTATTGCCACCTTTGTCACCGTGGTGGAGCTGATGATGCAGGCCTATACCTACCCGCTTTTTTTGAAACTCGGTATTTTTATCCCGTTGATCGTTGTCAACTGTATTGTGCTGGGGCGCGCCGAGGCATTTGCCGCGAAAAACCCGGTGCTTCATTCCCTGGCCGACGGCCTGGGCATCGGGATCGGGTATACCCTTGCACTGGGCGCGCTCGGGGCTGTCCGGGAAATCCTGGGAAATGGTACTTTTTATGGTATCCATCTTTTTGGATCGTCATTTGAACCGTTTGCTTTTATGGTACAGGCACCGGGTGCGTTTGTTGGGCTGGGCCTTATGTTGTGTATGATGAATCTGATGGAGAAAAAGTAGGGGATATCATGGGTGATTTAGTCGTCTTGGCGGTCAGTTGCATCCTGGTCAACAATATCCTTCTGGCCCAATATCTGGGAAACTGTCCGTTTCTGGGAACCTCAAAAAAAATGGAAACCGCCACCGGGATGGCCTTTGCCGTTGTTTTTGTCCTGGTCATGGCGGGAATGATGACCTGGATTCTCAACCGGTTTGTCCTGGTCAAGTTTGATATCGAATATTTACGGACCATCTCGTTTATCCTGGTCATTGCCTTTCTCGTTCAGTTTGTGGAGATGTTTCTCAAAAAGAGTATCCCGGCCCTGTATGCGGGGCTTGGTATTTTTCTGCCCCTGATTACGACCAATTGTGCGGTGATGGGTGTTTGTCTGATTAATATCAAGGAAGAATACAACTTCCTCCAGGCGCTGGTGGCCTCGTTCAGTTACGCGGTGGGATTCGGCCTGGCGCTGGTCCTCTTTGCCGGCGTCCGGGAGCGGATTTTATTGGCCCGGGTCCCCAAGCCATTGCAGGATACATCCATCGCCCTTGTGACTGCCGGTATCTTGTCCCTCGCTTTTTATGCCTTTAAAGGCATGGTTTAATCCTCTGAATTGATTTCCGGATGAATTTCCAGCCGGGTCTTTGTTTTTTTCAAATGAATATTTCTGTTGAAATTACAAAAACCGATCTTATCATTATTTAAAATCATCACATTGTGACAGCATCACAATATCGAGTCTTTCTTCGAAAAAGAGGGTGAAACATGGCTACCACTGTCGATACCCGTGGGCTTTTCTGCCCGTTGCCCATTACCTTCGTTTCCAGAAATTTAAGGCATATGCAGGAAGGGGCGCAGGCTGAAATCCTGGCGGATAACCGATCGTTCAAGCGCGAACTGGAATCCTGGTGTTTTGAAACAGGTAACCGCCTGGTCGATTTTAAAGAAATCGAAGGCTGTTATCGGGCCCTTATTCAGAGGGGAAGCGGATTTCACGGCGATTCCCTGTGGGAAAAAATTCGCTTTATTCGGTTGGGTATAAAAGTTCATTTAACGCAGATAATTACCCGGCTGATACCCATATCTCGACCCGGATATTTGATCACTTTTGTCTCTATCGGCGAGGGGCAGCGGGCGCACCAGTTTTTAAAAGAGCAGGGCTTTGGCGGCTATTGCCTCCTGCCGGTCCCCCACGAGATTTACCCCCACTGCGGCCTGGTGTTCGGTTTTGCCAGCAAAGAAAAAGCCCTGCGAAACTTTAGAGTATTGCGGGAGGCCAGCTATGCCGTTGAAGACATTCACCGGATTGACAGGGATAAATCGTATCCGAAACTGGAAGAAGTCGCGGACCGGTAATGCCGTCTTCCGGGCCTTTTGATGAATGAGTACCGTTTCGAAAATATCCATTGCGGCCTTGACCGACCGCTAGGAAGTCCTCCTTTTTGATGTCTATCCGGGCTCACCCTTCCCAGAGATTCCCGGCCTGCGTATCAGCTCGATTTTTTTGATCATGACTTACCGGCAATTGAGTAAAATAAGGCCATCCAGGAAGGTGGCTATCGGCATAATTGATGGTTTTCAAAGTGTAATCCTTACACGATCCATGTGTCGGTATTTCTGCCATACCTGTTGCGTTTAAAATAGGAAAGGTGTATTTATGCAATAAGAAGGAGCGGATCATGGCACCCACGACAAAACAAAACAATCAAAAGGTAACGATTTCTTTTGATGATACGGCCACTGCGTTCCGGTATAAAACCGACAGGGAGTTGTTGCTCTCCTGGTTTATATTCAGCCTGACCAAAAGCCCGTTTCTGGTGAAATTTCTTTCGCAGGCTGCAAAAAAGGCACTTGACCTGGGCCTGCCCATCAAAAAAATCATCAAATCAACGGTATTTAAGCAGTTCTGCGGGGGCGAAAACAGGAAGGAATACTTGCAGGTCATTGAAAAACTCGGCCGGTCACAAATTGGTACTATTCTCGATTATTCTGTTGAGGGAGGCAACAACGAAGAAAGCTTTGAGCGCACCAAAGACGAATTGATCAAAATCATCAATGAAGCGCAGTCCAATGAAAATATTCCCTGCACCTGCATGAAAATGACTGCCATCGGTGCCGTCAGCCTCTTTGAAGCCGTCACGTCAGGCGCCGTTCTTTCCGAAAACAAAACGAGGGCCTTTCAGCGCATCCGGGACCGCCTGGACATGATTTGCCATGCGGCGCGTTTATCCGGCAAGCCCATCTACATTGATGCCGAGGAGAGCTGGGTTCAGGGCGCCATGGATCGCCTCGCAGAAGAGATGATGGCAAAATACAACAGGGGAAAAGCGGTGGTTTTTACGACACTGCAGCTGTACCGATGGGATCGCATCGATTATTTCAGCCGGCTGATCACAAAGGCCGGAAAGGATGGATATATACTGGGTGTGAAATTTGTCCGGGGTGCCTACCTTGAAAAGGAGAGAGAACGGGCCGCACGGATGGGATATCCATCGCCGGTCAACGATACAAAACAGAAAACCGATGATCTGTACAATACCGCCATAAAGATGTTCATTGAGAATATTGACAGGGTGGAACTCTGCCTTGGGACACATAATGAGTACAGCTGCAAGCTGCTCGCCGGGTATATGGCCGAAAAAAACATACCCAATAATCACCCGCACATCTATTTTTCCCAGCTCTACGGGATGAGTGACAATATCAGTTTCAACCTGGCCAAAGCCGGTTACAATGTCAGTAAATATCTGCCCTTTGGACCGGTGGAAGCCACATTGCCCTACCTTGCAAGAAGGGCCGAGGAAAATACCGCCATCGCCGGCCAGATGGGCAAGGAGCTTGAAGCCATTGTAAAGGAACGCCGTCGCAGAAAAACGGTTGGCCAGCAGTCATGCCGTTGACCATTCCTGCCTGATTTAATGAATATAGCATACCAATCTTTCAAACAGCGGGCTTTCTCGATACAACTGATCGGAAAACTTCTGATCAACGACAATTATAATTTTTCCCCCGTATAATAATTGTCGCCCATCATAATCTACCTGCCATATATTTTGACAGCTTCCCTGTAAACATCATCTCTTTGTAACAATTCACCGGAAAAGTGAAAAATAAAATGGAATAACTAATCATGTTCTTCGTTCTCTCAAGTAAAGCAGATAGTTTTTTTGAAAATGCTTTAATAGCGTCAGATGAACCGCTGGCTTTAAAAGAAAAATTGAGAAATGAAGAAAATCAAAGCATTTGGAATATGTTTATACAAAACATTCAACCCGGATCACGTCGAAATACTGTTATGCAAATCAGTTAACAGTAATACTAAGTGGGGATTCCTTAAAGGAGTGCAAAAAAATGGAGAAACAGATATTCAGACTGCAATTAGAGAATTTCGTGAAGAATCAACAATTAATATAAACCAATATTTTTTAGAACAATACTTTGAGCAACATAACAAAAGTAAAGACATTGGTATCTGGATAGTTAATTCTATCAATATCAACTCATATAATAATTATTTTACAAATAATTCCTTAAAAAAGGAATGTCTTAGTTCTGAAAATTCACAAGTAAGCTTTTTTGATATCAACAATCTTCCAGTTATCAAGAAAAAACAAAAATATTTAATTCATCAAATCGTTGATCATTTTAAATATGAACGTCGATATTCTTAATATTATAATTTTTGAAAACATAGGTCATCTTCCGGATAGCGCTGAAAACATGTCGGACCGTTTGCTTCTGTTTCTCTCAAAATAAAAAACAAAGGGGAAATAATATGGAAATCATAGCGGCATATGGAACAGCCCTGATCGTTCTGGCTATTGTTTTTGGCCTGTATATGACTTGGGGTGTCGGTGCTAATGACCTGGCCAATGCCATGGGCACATCAATTGGAGCCGGAGCGGTCACTGTTAAACAGGCAATAGGTATTGCCATTGTTTTTGAATTTGCAGGTGCAATTCTTGCTGGCGGACATGTGACCCAAACCATACGGAAAGGGATTATTGACCCAACAGCAATCATTGACCGGCCGGAAATCCTGGTCTACGGGATGCTGGCATCACTTTTAGCTGCTGCTGTGTGGTTGATGATTGCCTCTGTCAAGGGTTGGCCCGTCTCCACTACCCATTCTATTATTGGCGCTCTTGTGGGATTTGGTATTGTCGGTATTGCTCCTGATTCTGTGAACTGGATGAAAATAGCCACTGTCGTTGCAAGCTGGGTGATTTCGCCGGTGATTGGCGGGATAATTTCATTTTTATTGGTCAAGAGTACAAGGTGGCTTATTTTCAATACTGATAATCCTTTGAAAAATGCCAAGAAATATGCGCCATTTTACATCTTTCTTGTTGGCTTTATCATTTCTCTGGTTACGCTCTTTAAGGGCTTAAAGCATCTTCATATTGAGCTGACAGCTGTGCAGAGTTTTAGTACGGCAATCTGCATGGGTGCCTTAACCGGTTTTATGGGCTGGTTATTTATCAGAAAGGTTGAAGAAGATAAAACTGCTGACAAAGATTTTGATTTTGCCAGCGTGGAAAAGGTGTTTACACCGATGATGCTGTTTACTGCCTGTTCCATGGCTTTTGCCCACGGTTCCAATGATGTTGCAAATGGTATAGGTCCTCTCGCGGCAGTTTTCAGCATCGTCAGCTCAGGTGGCATGGTTATGCAGCAATCTAAAATGCCGATCTGGATTCTTTTCCTGGGAGGTACGGGGATTGTAGCCGGTCTGGTCACCCTCGGGTACAGGGTCATGTTGACTGTCGGCACAAAAATTACAGAGCTTACACCATCACGGGGATTCTGCGCAGAACTCGCAGCAGCCAGTACTGTGGTGCTGGCGTCTCGTACAGGTCTTCCAGTGTCCACTACCCATATTCTGGTTGGTTCGGTATTGGGAGTCGGATTGACTCGTTGTATTGGCGCTTTTGATTTACGAGTTGTCATGAATATCATTATTTCATGGCTGGTCACTCTTCCTGTTGGTGCAATTCTGGCAATAGTATTTTTCTTTTTTCTGAAGGGTGTTTTTGGATGATTTCATGCTCAAACGAAGATATCTTCTTTCATAGCGCCTTAAATATGGGAAATGGAATATGAAAAAGTTGCTTTTGAAAATTTTTGTCCTAAGCCTTGTAATGGGAACTCTCTCCATAGTCTTGATCAAACCGTCGCGTTGTGGAAAGCAAGGAGCCAGAGCCCGCAATAAAGCGGTTATGACGAGATTTAAAAATATCTATGAAGCCTCAGGGGTACAGCAAATGGGTGATGGCCGTGTGGTTATCATTGAAGATGAAAAGTCACGTGCCATCAGCCATGTACTCACTTTGAAAACAGAGGATATCCTTCAGGAAAATCCTCTTCGCTTTGATCAAAAGTCAAAAAGTATAAAAACAAAACTGATTGACCTTGAAGGAATTGCAGATGACGTCAACGATAATTTGTTTGCGATTACTTCGTATTCCCCAAGTATTAAAGGAAAACTGAAGCAGAGCCGACAACGACTTGTACGTTTTAGAATCAAAGAAAATCTCATTAGCAACTTTGAAGTGTTTGAAACTTTAGGTAACTGTATCCGTAAAAAAATCGGTGTTAACAGGATCAATATCGAAGCGATCAGTTTTGATGAAAACGGGAAGAAATTATTAATAGGTCTGCGTGAACCTTTATTTGAAGGGAGGTCATTAATTATTGTCCTGGAAAACCCGAATGCGATTTTCGATAGCCGGGAAGAGCCAAAATTTTCCGATAAAATATTTCGACTTGATCTGAATAGCAGTGGTATACGGGCAATGGATTTTGATAAAAAACTGGGTGGTTATTTGATAGTTAATGAGATCAAAAATTCAGAAGGAAAATTACGATCCAGGTTTTGGTTTTGGCCTGGCAACGCTGATGACCAGCCCCGTAAAATTGCGATTGACGGTATGGAGAATATTAAAAATATCGAAGGCATAACCTCAATGTGTGGGGATGGTGAACCGCGTATTTTAATCGTCAGTGACGACGGTAATATAATTAAACGAAAAGGCGCACATTACACGTTAATAAGATATGACCAACTTTCTATTTTTCGTGATCCTCTCCCGGGTAACCTGTCGCCACATACCCACACCCCTGAAGAAAAATAAAAGAAACAAAATAAAATCTGATTGCCCCAAAATCAGGTGCTGCCACCGCCTTTAAAAAAACATCGCTTAGATTGTACCGCACAACAGGGGCAACCTGTTACTATCGCATTAATAAACAATTCTTCTGCTGTGTAAGTGACAGTATCCCGCCTCTCAAGCTGAACTTTAGTGGTAATCCCCAAAAATTTATTCTTTTAAAAAAAAGAATGGAATAACTTTTTACCTGCTGCGTTATCACAGGTAGAAGCGATCAATTTTATTGGGTAGGATGTTAATACACCTGCATGAGAAATAGTATGAAAAAGAATAAACCTGATCTTAAGTCGGACAACACCCAGCCTGAGCTTAACAATGGTTATAGTCAACAGAAGGCGCAAACTTCACAGAAGATAAAAAAGTCGCATAAATTATTTTCTATCGAGGATACCACGATGGGTGAGGTTGCAGAGAGAGAACAAAACGGGAAAAACCGGGTTGCTGGTAAACTGGAACAACCCGGCAAAAACATCGAAAAGAAAACATTTAAAAAAGAAAAGAAAAAAAAGAAGAAGGAGAAGAATAAGCGAAAAAAGAAATATTTACCGAAAAAGATTGGTTGTGCAAAGGGTATCGAAACTATGTTTAAAACATCCTATCGCGCGCAACTGGATATGATTTCATTGGGAGCCACAAAAGCTAAAATAATGATCTCAATTAACGGCCTGCTTGTTACTGTGCTAACGGTTTCCGGTGTATTTATTTATACATCAGAACCTCTGTTTTTGGCGCCTACTGCGGTATTTATGGCAACTGCAGCCATCTCAATATTCTTTGCAATTCAGGCAGCATCGCCAGGCCATTATAATAAAGATGTAAAACTGAAGGGAAGTTCTTCCCGAGAAAAGTTTTCCCGGGTAAACACCAATTTTCTCAACTATGAATATTATGCCGAACTTTCCAAAAAAGATTACGTCAAAGGTATGAAGAGAACTTTGCAAGATCCCGAAAAAGTTTATCTTGGAATGATCGATTACCTTTATTCACTGGGAGTTATCGCGAACTGGAATTTTAAAATGCTGCGTTATTCATACCTGGTTTTCAGGGTGGGAGTAGTTTCCGGAATCGTCATGCTCGTTGCTATTCAAATTTACGTAAAACTAACACCTAAACCTCATGAACAAAGCACAGCAATGGTTACCAACCAGCTTGCCCAATTTGACGATATTTATAAGCCCTCAGGTGTGGAGGCGCTTCCTGACGGCCGTCTTCTAATCATTGAAGGGGACCGGCAACGCGCATTGAGTGTCGTTGAACTAATGGGAAATGGCGCGATTAAAGAAAACAGTATGCTCAATGTCATTCTCCTGAGCACACTTAATATTCGGCTCGAAGACCTGGAGGCAGTCACCATTGATAAAGAGGGGTATATTTATGCCATTACCTCGTTTAGACGAGCCGCAAATGGTCGTCGTGTTCCGGCAAAAGAGCGACTCGTCCGATTCAAAATTGAAAATAACCGAGTTACTGCCCCGAAATCTTATAATAAACTGGGTGATTACCTGGAATCCATAGGAATCAGTGATGGACACACTAATCTTTGCATAGAAGGACTCACCTTTGACCCTGCCGGCAAGCGACTCCTTGTTGGTTTTCGTCAGCCGGTATTCGATGGAAAAGCCATAATTATGGTTATCGAAAATCCTCAGGAAATTTTCGAGGGCAATGCCGCATTAAAGATCCGTGACAAACCGGTGCTTCTCGATCTCGACGGTGCAGGTATTTTATCCATTTCCTATGATCCATACTTACAAGGGTATCTCATCTCCAGCGAGCTCAATGGAAAAAATAATAAGAACCACTCGCAACTTTGGTTTTGGAATGGAAAATTTCAAACCCTGCCACGCCAGGCAATGCTTCCGGCTATGATCGATGTAAAAAATATTGAGGGGATGTCTCATGTGAAAATAGCGGGGAAAGAGCTCTTGATGCTGGTCAGCGGTGACGGCAACAGGAAACGTCATGAGCCGGCCCACTATATGTTACTTCAGTACAATCAACTCATATTTAATTGATCAATATTGATGTATGCCGCTATCGTTGAATAAATCGCCATAGCGCATCTCATCTTTAAATTTTCAACCAATCGGTGATCTAAAACACCTAACCCTATTATTTGATCACTAAACCGGATTGGAAAACGAGTTGAGAGAACATGAGGTCAATGAAATATCTATTTTTTAAATATTTATGTGGAATAACTTCCAAATTCCTTCGTTATTTAAGGTATAGCACATTTACTTATAAACATTTGGGCCATCCCTATAATGCCAACCCTGTACAAAACAAAGGAGTGGAAAAAATGAAAATAAAATTGCTCACAGCGTCAATCATCATGGTAACGGCTATAAGTACCACCGGCTGTTCCTCTCTTAGCACTCTTAACAATATTAATTTAGCTGCGACCAGCCGGAGACAAGTTATGCCGGTTATGACAGAATATTCATTGGGACTTGCCTGCCTGGGTGA
>QNYZ01000074.1 GCA_003973265.1 Deltaproteobacteria bacterium
TGGGCCTGAAACACCCGGTTGATGACCATCTGGGCAATCCGGTCACCCCGATTGATCGGATGGGGCCGATGGCCCAGGTTAATCAGGGCCAGTTTGACTTCTCCCCTGTAGTCGGCATCAATTGTTCCCGGCGAATTGATCAGCCCGATACCATGACGCACGGCCAGGCCGCTTCGGGGGCGGATCTGGGCCTCAAACCCTTTGGGGAGTGCCATGGCGAAACCGGTGGGAATCAACTCGATGGACTGGGGGTTGATCATCACAGTCCGGCTGACCGCAGCGCAAATATCCATGCCTGAAGATGACGGCGTCATGTAGCGGGGCAGCGGGATGTCGGCATCCTGGTCTGGATTCAGGCGGCGAATTTGAATGGTGAGTTCAGAAGACATTTTTCAAGCGTCCTGTTTCAGAAGGTCGGAAAAAAGATCTGTATCTGATACGGGGCCCAGAGAAGTTAACGCAATCTGATTGCGGTCAAAGAGCCGCTCCGAAAGGGCTAAAATATCTTCGGCCGATACCTGGTCGATGCAGTCTACGATTTCATCGAGAGGAATATACCGATGAAAATGGAATTCCTGCTGGGCCATCCGGATCATCTGGTTGTCGTTGCTCTCTGTGGATAACAAAAGGGCGCTTTTGGTATATTCCTTGGCGCTTTTCAGCTCATCGGCAGTCACCGGTTCCTGTTTCAGTTTTTGTAATGCCTTTAAGATCCGCTCCACGGTCTCAACGGCATGCGCGGGAGACACGGCCGCATAAATACCGAACATCCCCGCATCCATGAAGGCGGACACAAAAGAATAAATTGAATAGGCCAGGCCGCATGCTTCACGAATTTCCTGAAACAGGCGTGAACTCATATTGCCGCCCAGGATGGTATTGAGCAAAGAGAGGGTATACCGGTCGGGACTCGTGATGGCTTCTCCCCGGCTGCCGATACAAAGATGAATCTGTTCCTGGTCACGGGGATGAATTCGGGTTCGAAAATGGCTGGTCGGTTTCTTGCGCCGCGGTAATTTCCCGACGGATGTCAAGGCTTCAAAGGCCGGTTGCACGTGGTCCAGAAACGCCTGGTGGTCAACCCGTCCGGCCGCCGACAGGATGATCTGATCCGGTTGATACAATTTTCGAAAAAAATTTTTTAGATCAGATGAATCAAACCGGGCCAGGTTTTCCCGGGTACCGGTGATCGGATGGCCGAGGGGATGATCCCCCCAGAAGTTCTGGCCGGCCAGATGATGCACCAGCTCATCCGGGCTGTCTTCCAGCATGCCTATCTCTTGAAAGATCACCGGCCGCTCGCGATCCATTTCCTGCTGATCAAATACCGAGTTGAGAAAGATATCAGATAGAATATCAATCATGGTGGGCATGTGCGCACGCATTACCTTGGCATGATAGCAGGTGTTTTCCATGGAAGTGAAGGCGTTTGTGCCGCCGCCGATGGCATCAAACTCCTTGGCGATTTGATGGGCCGACCGACGCCGTGTCCCCTTGAAAATCATATGTTCGATGAAATGGGACAGTCCCTGTTCGGCAAGGGTTTCATCACGAGAACCCGCATTTACCCAGATTCCCATGGAAACAGAATGAATATGGGGCATCGGCATCGTCAGAATACGGACACCATTGGGTAAAACGCTTTTCTGGATGGAGACGCGGGTCATTCTTTTCGTATGCTTTCCGATAAACCGATATATTGAAATGAAAGGGGCGGCTGAGAAGCCGCCCTATGACAGGCAGGATCCGTATGCGCTAGTCGGTAACCGCCTTGTGGCTCAGACGGATTTTACCGTCCCGGCCAATCTCAAGGACTTTCACTTTAATCACGTCGCCTTCTTTAACCACATCGGTGACCTGTTTAACCCGATGGTTGGCCAGTTGCGAAATGTGAACCAATCCGTCCGTTCCAGGCAAAATCTGAACAAAAGCGCCAAAATCCATAATCTTGACGACTTTACCCTCATAGATAGTGCCGACTTCAGGTACGGCAGTGATTTCCTTTATCCGTGCGATCGCAGCATCGCTTTCCTCCTTGCTGGTCGCGGCAATTTTAACGAGGCCTGAATCATCGATTTCAATGCGGGTACCGGTATCCGCCTGAATGGCACGAATCATTTTACCCCCCGGACCGATGATATCCCGGATTTTATCCGGGTTGATCTCGACGGTGACGATGACCGGGGCGTAACTGGAAATCGTGTTCCGCGGTGCGCCTAAAGAGGCTTCCATCTCATCGATAATATGCAGCCGCCCCTTTTTGGCCTGGGCCAGAGCTTCTTCCATAATATCGCGGGACAGTTCATGAATTTTTATATCCATCTGCAGGGCGGTAATGCCGCCCCTTGTCCCGGCAACTTTAAAATCCATATCACCGGTATGGTCCTCATCACCGAGGATATCGGATAGAATCGCCACCTGGTCTCCCTCGCTGACAAGCCCCATGGCAACACCCGCCACGGGCGTCTTGATGGGAACGCCGCCATCCATCAGGGAGAGGATGGCCGCACAAACCGTCCCCATAGAGGAAGATCCATTGGACTCGAGGACCTCCGAGACGATGCGAATCGTATAGTCAAAGTCTTCTTTATCCGGTAAAACCGGCTCTACGGCACGTGTGGATAATCCACCGTGGCCGATATCCCGTCGGCTCGGCCCGCCCATCCGCCGGGTCTCGCCGACAGAATAGGGAGGAAAGTTATAGTGCAGCATAAAGGGACGGAATTCTTCTCCGTTCAACGTCTCTATGCGTTGTTCATCCGGACCGGACCCAAGGGTGAGTGTGCCGAGCACCTGGGTTTCCCCCCGGGTAAAAAGTGCGCTGCCGTGAGGCCGCGGTAAAATACCCGGCTGGCAGGCAATGGGTCGAATCTCGTCAAATCGCCGGCCGTCCATCCGACGTTTTTCTTTGAGGATCAGGTCTCGTGAGATCTTTTTTTTCAACGTATTAAAAATATCCCTGACTTCATCTTCACGATCCGGGTGGGTTTCTTCAAATTTGGCAATAATGTTGGATTTGACTTCACGAATAGCTGCCTGGCGACCCATTTTATCCGGCACCAGGATGGCCTCGCGAAGTTTCTTTGTTGATTCGGCAGCCACCGCTTCGGCAAGGTCCGCATCCGGTTCAGGCGGCTCATAGTCCCGCTTGGGCTTTCCGCATTTGGCTTTCAGCTCTTCCTGCATCGCAATGATCGGCTGGATGGCCTTGTGCCCGAAAAAGATGGCTTCGATGGCATCGGCTTCGTCAACGATTTTTGCGGCACCTTCCACCATAACAACACCGGTTTTCGATCCGGCCACCATGATATTCATGTCCGCTTCGGGCCATTTTGAAATGGGCGGATTTACGACCAGCTCACCGTCAATACGGCATACCCGGACACAGGCAATGGGGCCGGCAAATGGAATATCCGAAATTTCCAGGGCGGCTGAGGCACCGATCATGGCCAGGCAATCCGGGTCGTTCTCTTTATCCATGGACAATACCGTGGCAATTACCTGGATTTCAAAGCTGTACCCCTTGGGAAACAACGGCCGGATGGGGCGATCGATCAGTCGGGCGGTCAGGGTCTCTTTTTCACTGGGCCGTCCGATTTCCCGGCGAAAATAATTTCCGGGAATTCGCCCGGCGGCATAGATCTTTTCCATGTATTCAACGGTCAAAGGGAGAAACCCCATGTTTCGCTCTTCTCTTGACCCCACCACAGTGACCAGTACAATGGTTTCACCGTACTGAACCAGCACGGCCCCAGAGGCCTGCTTGGCGAGTCGTCCCGTTTGAATTTTTAATTCATTTTCTCCAATAGTCGTACTCAGTTCTACTTCCATGTAGTTCTCCCATGCAGCGATATCGCAATAAATACAGTAATCCATTAAGAATTACAGAGATCCTGTTATTTATTCCAACTAAATGCTGCGTTAAAAATGACAAGACCGGGCGTTTTTTAACGTCGCAGTCCCAGCGTCTTGATAATACCACGATAGCGCTGGACATCCTTGTTTTTTACATAATTGAGAAGCCGTCGACGCCGGCCCACCAGCATTAAGAGTCCCCGGCGGGAGTGGTGGTCCTTTTTGTGGGTTTTCAAATGTTCGGTTAAATACGAAATACGGTGAGTCAGTAAACCTACCTGGACTTCCGGGGAGCCCGTATCCGAATCGTGCAGTTTAAATTGGTCAATCAGATCTCTTTTTTCCGTGGATGTCAGTACCAATTTTTGTCCTCCTGAAATTAAAATGGTGCAAAGAAAAATTAGCTAACGTAATTTTATAATTATTGTTTCCAGGTCGTCATTCTGTCACCTGGTTCTTGAATTACATCTGGAAATACACAGCAATACCTGTAATTTCCGTCAATTATGGCCAGCAGATTCCGGCGGGAATCGATAATTTTCATGTATTTTCCCTGAATCCGTATCCCATCAGACAGCCCCAGGGGTTGACCGTACTTGATTTTTTTCCGCAATACGTCATCCGCCTGGTGGGATGAAATATCGGGTAACGCATCAACCGGTGAAATCAGCCGGGCCCTCCAACTGCGCGTTTCTGCCATTTTTTCCAGCTGTTCCAGATTCAGGGCCCGGGTTACGGAAAAACCGCAACTGGCCGTCCGGCGTAGCATTGCCAGGTGTCCGCCGCAACCAAGGCTATCGCCTGCATCTGCGCAAAGCGTCCGAATATAGGTGCCGGCAGAGCAGTTCACGCGGAAATGAACCTCGGGCAGCACAATTTTTTGAATCTCCAGCGCCGATATTATCACGGTTCTGGGCGGCTTGGCTACCGGTTTTCCTTCCCGTGCCCACTGGTATAGCGGCTTTCCATCATGTTTCAGCGCCGAATAAGCCGGCGGTTGCTGCTGTATGGTGCCGATAAAGCCGCGCAGCGTTTTTTCTACCCTGGCAGGGGTCACATCCGAGATATCCCGGCTGTCCAATACCTGGCCGGCCGTATCCTGGGTATCTGTCCTGACGCCAAGCCTAAGAACCGCCTCATAGGTTTTTGTGCCTGTCAGCAGAAAC
The DNA here is from genome assembly GCA_003973265.1 of Deltaproteobacteria bacterium. GTDB lineage: Bacteria > Desulfobacterota > Desulfobacteria > Desulfobacterales > QNYZ01 > QNYZ01. The sequence goes on from QNYZ01000074.1 coordinate 5,022, forward strand.
CGGGCCAGCCGGGTCGCCTGGTTGAGACAGCAAACCAGGAGCCCCGTTGCCATGGGGTCCAGCGTTCCCGTGTGCCCGGCCTTTCCTGCACCCGTCAGCCGTTTGACAATGGCAACGACTTTTGCCGATGTCATGTCGCGCGGTTTGTCAATGAGCAGAATACCACTTTCCATGGGCCGCATTCGGTTCAACCTAAAGTGTATCCGCCAGGGCCCAGATCTTGGATTTAATTTCAGACAGGGCCGTTTCCACCTGAAATCCGGCAGCAGAAGCATGCCCCCCTCCGCCGTAAGTCGCTGCAATGGCAGCGACATCCACGGTACCATTGGATCGGAGGCTTACATGGTAAGGCCGGTTATTTCCAGTTGGAGAGCCCCCATTTCGTTTTTCCCGGATCAGTACCGCCACATCAATATTTTCAATTCGCCGGGCATAATTAATCATACCGTCAATATCCTCGGGTACGGTCCCCGTATCGCGGAGCATCTGCTGGGTCAGGGCCATCAGAGAGAGCTTGCCATTGCGTGATATTTCAATGGAATCAAGCGCTTTATTCAATAATTTAAGCCGACCGATGGAGTATTGTCCGTAGAGATGGCTGGCCACATCCGCGGGGTTCGCCCCTGCCGCCACCAGTGCTTCACAAATCGAAAAAGTGTTTTTACTGGTGTTTCCAAAACGAAACGATCCGGTGTCTGTTAAAATTCCCGTATAGAGCGCCGTCGCAATGGGTACCGTCAGGGAAACGCCCAGTTGTTTAATGACCTCGTATATAATACCGGCACTGGCACAGGCACCAGGTTTGATTAATTGATAGTCACCAAAACCGACATTGGTAACATGATGATCAATGTTAATCACCACGGAAATCTGCCGGATTATATCTGCCGCCTCTCCAACCCGGTCAAGATCGCCACAGTCGATAACAACGGCCGTATCACATTGGGTGATCTCCTCAGGATGATGAACCACCTGATCAATCCCGTATAAAAACCGGTAGGGCGTTGGGATCGGGCTCTCGTTATACATCACCACATCTTTACCGGCGGATTCCAGGGCCATCCCCATGGCCAGCAGGGAGCCAATGGCATCACCGTCTGGATTGACGTGGGTGGCCACGAGAATCCGACGGCTATCACTCAATTTGTCAATAATTCGCTTCATCTTCTTTTTGAACTGATTTTAACAAACGTTCAATGCGGTCTCCATATTCAAACGAATCGTCATGATAAAAGTGAAGCGCCGGAATATAACGAAGGTCAAGCTTTTGGGCCAGTAAACGCTTGAAAAATCCACTGGCACTTTTAAGTCCTTCCAGGGTATTACCCGGATTAATATCCTGGCCGGTGGATGTATAGTAGACCCTGGCCAGTTTTAAGTCCGGTGTCATTTTTACCCCGGTAATTAAAATCATTTTGAGACGGGGATCCTTTATTTTCCGGAGAAGCAGCTCTGAAAGCAGCTTCTGGATCTCGCCCCCCACCCGGCTTCCCCGGGAAAACGGTCTCATAAGTGAATGATCTCCATTTCACTATCGATAATTTCCGCAAGGCAAATGTCATGGGCCAGGTTGAGGAGCTTATCCAGTTTGGCATTGACAAGCGGCCCCGCATTTCCCATCAGCGCAAAACCGATTTCGGCCCTTTTCCAGATATCATTGGCTCCCACTTCCGCCGCCGAAACGTTAAACCGGTTTCGAATCCGCCCGATCATGGATTTAACTACCTTGCGTTTTTCCTTCAGGCTTTTACAGTCATGAAGCCTGAGTGTAATTTTAACCAGTCCGACAACCATAAGCTATTAACAATGAGAAAATATTTACTGCCGACCCATCTATGCCAGCTTCGGCGCAATCTCCTCCATTTCGTAACATTCGAGAACATCTTCTGCCTTTATATCGTTAAACTTTTCAACCGTGATACCGCATTCATATCCGCTCTGAACCTCTTTAACGTCATCTTTAAAACGCCTGACGCTGGAGATCGTTCCTTCATAAACCACCACGCCATCACGGACCACACGTACGGGCTTGCCGCGCTCAACACGGCCATCGGTGACATAGCATCCGGCCACGGCGCCCACTTTTGAAATCTGAAAGACTTCCCGAACATCCGCCCGGCCGAGGATATGCTCTTCATACAAAGTATCCATCATACCGACAATCGCGTCTTTAACATCCTTGATCACATCGTAGATCACGTTGTAAAACCGCATATCCACATGCTCTTCATTGGCCAGGGCCTGGACCTTGGGCGTGGGCCGGACATTGAATCCGATGATAATGGCGTTGGATACGGCTGCCAGGGAAACATCTGATTCAATAATGGTTCCTGCTGCCGCATGGGGCACCTCGATATTGACCTCTTCGTTGGAAAGCTTGACCAGGGCGTCCTGCAGGGCTTCAACAGAACCATGCACATCCGCTTTAATAATGAGGTTGAGTGTCTTGGTTTCCCCTTCCTGCATTTTTTCAAAAAGATTGTCCAGGGAAAGTCGGTTCGATTTGGCAAGTTCCTTGGATCGCTGCTGCTGCATCCGGTGCTGCCCGACGTGTTTGGCATCCTTTTCATCGGCCAGAGAGATCAGTTCATCACCGGCCATTGGAACCCCGGAAAGCCCGAGGATTTCCACCGGCATCGCGGGCCCGGCCGACTCGGTAGGGCGGCCCAGATTATCAAGCAGGGATCGGATTTTTCCATAATGGACACCGCAGACCACGGGATCTCCAGCCCGCAATGTTCCCTCGCGGATCAGAACCGTCGCAACAGGCCCCCGGCCGGTATCCAGTCTGGCCTCAATGACATGACCGATTGCCAGTTTATCCGGGTTGGCGGTCAGTTCGAGCATCTCGGCCTGCAGTTGAATCATTTCAAGCAGTTCATCGATACCCTGGTTCATTTTGGCCGATACCTTCATAAAAATGGTATCCCCGCCCCACTCCTCGGGCGTCAGGCCGGCCTCGGCCAGTTCCCGCTGAACACGATCAGGATCCGCATTGGCCTTATCAATTTTATTGATTGCCACGATAATCGGTACATCTGCGGCGCGGGCATGATTGATCGCTTCCTGGGTCTGGGGCATCAGGCCGTCATCAGCGGCAACCACCAGGATAACCAGGTCGGTCACACTGGCACCCCGGGACCGCATGGCGGTAAAAGCTTCATGGCCGGGCGTATCGAGAAAAACGATTTCCCCGGTCGCCGTGGAGACACAATAGGCACCAATATGCTGTGTGATCCCACCTGCTTCTGTGTCGGTGACCCGTGTTTTCCGAATAACATCGAGCAGGGATGTTTTTCCGTGGTCCACGTGCCCCATGATGGTGACAACCGGCGGGCGGGGCTTCAGCTTCGCCGGATCATCTTCTGCCGTCTTCTTGATCACCTTCTCTTCTTCAAATACGGCTTTTTCCACTTCATAATCAAATTCAGCGGCCAGAAGTACGGCAGTATCAAAATCAATACTCTGGTTGACGGTCGCCATCACGCCCATATTCATGATCTGAACAATCAGCTCATTGACTTTAACGCCCATCCGTTTGGCCAGATCGTTTATAACAATGGTTTCGTCAATCTTGATCCGCCGCTTAATCGCCTTGGCCGTGGTGATCTGTGTTTTCTGGGCAGCCACCGTCGGTTTTTTCTTGTTCCGCCGGCGCCCCTTGCGGCGCTGCTTTTTACCGCTGTACAGATCCGCGCCTTCAACAACAGATTTCCGTTTAAAAGAAATTTTACGTTTGAAAAAACGTCGATCGGACTTATCAGCCACCGCTTTTTTCCCGGGCTTGTCTTTTTTCCCGGTAAAATCATTGCCCGGTACCGCCCTTGGCATTGTTGTTGAAGATGACAGATCTTCTTTCGACGGTTCAGGCGGCGGTGGCGCCAGCTTAATGATCTTGGCCGGGGTATCTCCCTGCTTTTTCTTCTTCTTTTTGATCGTCTTTACCGGTCTGGCTTCTGCGGCAGGCGTAGCGGGAGATTCCTTCGGCGTTACGACAGGTGCCTCGTCAGTTGTCTCTGGCAGTGGATCTGTCTTTTCAGTCGTTTCCTTTGCTTCCACTGCGGGTGGAGATTCGGGTTCTGTTTCAACGGACGCAGGTTCCGGTTCGATTTTTCTTTCAGGTTCCGGTTTGGATTCATCGGCAGGTACGTTCGTATCGTGCGGTGCAACGGACGACAGATCTTCCGGTAAAGCGGGCGGTTGTTCAACGGTGTCGTCCATTGTGCCGGAAACGGTTTTATCGGATACGAAAGCTTCCGGAGAGCTGTCCCCGGTTGATTCAATGTGTCCCGGTTCCCCGGCGACCGGTTCTGAATCTTCCGGTTCTGAGTCTTTCGGCGATACATCGCTGATCGGTTTTTTCTTCCGAACCACTTTTTTACGTCTGCGAATAACCGTCGCCTGAACGCGTGTTTCCTCATATTCGTACGTCTTGGCCCTGGTTCCGGTTATTTCCGATTTAATTCGGTCGACCATTTCGGTGTCCAGGGTACTCATATGGCTTTTCACCGGCAGATCCATTTCCTGCAGTTTGTCGACCAGTACCTTGTTGGTCATGTTCAGGTCTCTGGCCAGTTCATACACTCTGATCTTGGACATGGGTTTCCTCTAGTTCGTGTCCGAATTATCCGGCACCGGTTCGTCTTGGGTTCCAGACTCGTTTTCTGTCGTTCGCGGTGAAACGAAATCTTTATCTACGCTGCCAGCGGCCTCGGTTTCTCCGGCCTCCGATTTATCCGGGGTCTCCTCCAGGGTCTCATCCAGAGTCTCATCCAGAGTCTCATCCGGGGGCTCGGCAAGATCGGTCTCGGCGGGACCGGATGGCTCCGATGTCGAGGTTGAGCCAGGCCCGGACTCGGGCTCAAGTTCGGACTCGGGCTCAGGCGCGGATTCAGGCTTCGATCTATTTTCATCTTCACCGGTTTCAGTTTCGGTTTCTTTTGCTTCTTCGGCTGCCGCTTCCGCCGCTTCTTCGGCCGCCGCCATCTCTTTCCAGGCCACAGCGGCATCCTGAATCAGGGTGGCGGCCATTTCCTCGTCAATCTCCCGAATTTGAACCAGATCTTCTACCGCCGCCCGGCTGAGCTCTTCAATGGAAAAAAATCCGTTTTCAAAAAGAGCATCCACAAGGCTTAAACTGATACCGGGCAGGGCCATCAGAGAATCATGTCCCTTTTTCATATCGGCGTTATAATTGCTTTCGCTCTGGACATCAAGCCGCCATCCGGTCAACTTGGCGGCCAGACGAACATTTTGCCCGCGCTTGCCAATGGCGATGGAGAGGGCATCGTCAGGAACTATAATTTCCATGGTCCTGTTGTCTTCATCAATGATCACCCGCGAAATCTCCGCCGGAGACAGCGCGTTGCAGACATATTTGGCCGGGTCGATATGATAGGAAATAATGTCGATTTTCTCGCCTTTGAGCTCCTGGACCACATTCTGGACGCGGCTTCCCCGCATTCCCACGCAGGCACCCACCGGATCAATATCCGAATCATTGGAAGAGACAGCGAATTTGGCGCGCACACCCGGTTCACGGACGGCCCCCATGATTGAAACGATGCCCTCGCTGATCTCCGGGACTTCGGTTTTGAACAGGTTGATCAAAAAATTTGGGTGGGTCCGCGACAAAACAATTTGCGGCCCCCTTGTTTCATGGAGGATGTCGAGAATATACGCACGAATCCGTTCACCCCGACGGTATGATTCTCTGGGTACCTGTTCGCGGAAAGGAAGGATCCCCTCGGTCTGACCGATATTCACAATAATATCGCCTCTTTCAAATCGCTGGACGATGCCGTTGACCAGCTCCCCCTTGCGATCAAGATAGCTTGCGTATACCGCATCCCGCTCGGCATCCTTCATCTTTTGAATAATCACCTGCTTGGCCGATTGCGCGGCAATGCGTCCAAAATTGGAAGTATCCATCTTTCTGCCCAGGCTGTCTCCGGCCTGACATTCAGGATCGAGTCGCCGTCCCTCCTCAAGGGAGATCTCCGTGTCCGGATCTGTTACCGTTTCCGCCACTTCTTTAAACTGGAAAACCTCGATTTCGCCGGTTTTCTCATCATACTGGGTTTCAATATCGATTCCATTGCCGAATTTTTTACGGGCAGCAGATAGGATCGCTTCTTCGACAGCCTTGATCAATATCTCCCGGTCAATTCCCTTATCCCTGCTAATCTGGTCAACCACATGTTTGATTTCGGCGATATACATCAACTTTCTCCCTGATATCCAATAAGTCGCGCATGCGTAATTTGTGAAAAGGGGATGGCAACCGATACGGCCTCTGTCTGTAACGTTACAACGTCGTCAACGATGCCTTCCAGCATGCCTGTCCATCTTCTTTTTCCATTCACGGGTAAATCGGTCTGAATCTTGACCCGATTCCCTCTGAACCGGTTATAATCATTCGGTTTACTCAATGGCCGATCCGCGCCCGGTGACGATACCTCCAGCTGGTAGGCACCCGCATGATCCGAATGGACATCAATCAGATCGCCAATCTGGCGGCTGATATTCATACAATCATCCAGATTTACGCCTCCCGGCTTGTCAATATACAGCCGCAGCACCTGCCCCTGGGGTTCGTTGCGGCATTCTACGTGCACCAGCTCCATGCCCTCCGCTTCGCAAAGCGGTTCGGCCAGTTTCCAGGTCAGACCAGCCAACGCTTCAACCGGTACGCGTGTCATCCCGCTTTTTTTTCTCATTGCCCCGGACCGTTTGGACCGGGACCGTTTATGTCTAGATGGCCTTTGTCTTTTCATCTTTATTATAAAACAAAAAAACGGGCTTTTCGCCCGTTTTAGTGTTTTTTTGAGTTCCGTCCGCTTCCAGGACGGTGTATCAGCACTGAGTACCTTTTAAAACAAAAAACTCACTCCCTCTTCCGGCAATATCCAGGGGGGAATCAATATCCCCGTAATTCCGATATGCCAATTGTCGGATGGTCGGGCGAATAATTGGAGCGGGCAACGAGATTCGAACTCGCGACACCAAGCTTGGGAAGCTTGTACTCTACCAGCTGAGCTATGCCCGCCCAACATCAGTCTTCAACTAATATGGCATGGGTCAGCGTTTGTCAATACTTTTCAATCGGTTTGAAATCTCGTCTTATGAGACAAGATTCCGGATGCTTTCGAGTTCACGGCGAATATCTTTGAGCAGGTCTTCCGGCGTTAGTGTCGGCGCAGGAACATCGCCGCTGTTAAGGCATTTAATGGCGCCACGGATCGTATATTTTTTTACGTACAGCAATTCTTTTATTTTGAGAACCAGTTCGACATCCTGGCGTCGATACAACCGCTGGCCCGACGGGCTTCGCTTGGGCCTGATCCGTCCAAATTCTGTTTCCCAGAACCGGAGGACATGGGATGGCAGGCCGGTGATTTTGCTCACCTCACCTATCTTAAAGTAGAGCTTCTGGGGGATGGATACCTCCATCTGCCGACTTCCCTTCGGGAATAAAAATATCCCTGCCTGATCACCAGGGGCCGATATCATTACCGTGATATCCGCTTAAAGACAGCAACGTACATGATCGTTCAGCATACTATTTTTCTGAAACCCAGGTGATACGAATTGATACGATTGTATATTTAACGTAATTACATGCTTATTTCACTGATAATTTCATGCATCGTATCATGCCGGAAGCGCCGCGTCAAAGTTTTTTACCAGATGGCGGGCCAGTCGCTGGTGAATGTCATTGATTGCATTGTCCACCAGCGTTTCGGTTTCCGAGCGGTAGGTGATCCGAAATGACAGGCTTTTCTTTCCCGGCGGGATGGACTTTCCCTCGAAAACATCCACCAGTTGGATGGATTCAACCAACGGTTCATCCAGCTGGTAGAGATGGTTTTGAAGGGTGAAGCCCTCAATATTCCTATCAACAATAATGGTGATATCCCGGTTCATGGATGGATAACGGGGTAACAGGCGGGCCTGTCGGGTCGATGGCGTCACCGATGCCAGAACGGCTGCATCCATTTCGAAGAGAAACACCGGTTGATCAATGTCGAACGTATCACACACGGATGTCGATACTTCACCCATGACACCGATCGGCGTCGTACCGGAAAGGATTTCGGCCGCAGCATCCGGTTTAAAATACGGAAATCCGTCAGACTGCAGCCGGGTAAACCGGGTTGCTTCCACCCGCAGGGCGGTCAGCAGGCCTTCCAGGACCCCTTTCAGATCATAAAAATCACAGGGAGTGTTCTGGTCGTGCCAGGTATTTTCAACCCGGTTTCCGGTCCACAATCCGGACAGGATTTCTTTCTGATCCGGAAGCGCGTTTTCATCCCCCCGGATAAATGTCTGGCCGATCTCAAATAATTTGATATGCCGCAACTGCTGGTTGATATTATGCCGGACCGTGCCGAGCAGGCCTGGAACCAGAGATGTACGCATCACGGATTGGGATTCGCTTAGCGGGTTGAGAAGAGATACAAACCGTCGTCGGGGATCATCTGCCGAAAAGTTCAGGCAATCGTAATCCCTTTTGGCATTGAAACTGTATGTAATCGCTTCAATAAATCCAAATCCGGTCATCAGCGCCTTGAGTCGTTCCCGAAAAGAAATGGCCGGGGAGGTCGTGGCCCTGCTGTCTCGAATAGCCGGGAAGGTGGTGGGAATCCGGTTGTATCCGTACAGCCGGGCAACTTCTTCCATGAGGTCTTCCGGACGTGAGATATCCATTCGAAATGAGGGTGAGGTAACCGATAAACGGGAATCGGAGTCACCGGGCTGAACATCAAACTCAACCGATTGCAGCAATTGTGTGATTTGATCAGCCGTCAGGTCGATTCCCAGCACCCGGTTGGTCCGATCAACGGAAAGCTCAATAACAACCGGCAGTACCGGGCCGGGATGGACATCAATAAATCCCTCGGCCATTTTTCCGCCACAGATCTCCACCATAAGCTGCGCCGCCCGCTCCATGGCCCGGACACATCCCTGGGGGTCCACACCCCGCTCAAACCGATGGGAGGCATCGCTGCCCAGGTTAAACTGTTTGGCAGTACGGCGAATACTCGCCTGATTAAAACAGGCGCTTTCGATCAATACACGGGTGCTGGTACTTTCAATTTCAGAGTTGAGTCCGCCCATGACTCCCGCCATGGCAACCGGTTTTTCACCATCACAGATCATCAGCGTATCGTCGTGCAGTTTCCGCTCCTGCCCGTCCAGGGTGGTAAAAAGATCCCCTTCCCTGGCAGTGCGGACGACAATCCGATGTTCGGCCAGACGATCAAAATCAAACGCATGCAGCGGCTGGCCGGTTTCCATCATAACAAAGTTGGTGATATCAACCACGTTATTGATCGGCCTCAGGCCCACCGAGCGCAACCGGTCCTGCAGCCAGAAAGGCGAAGGCCCCACATTGACATCCGTCAAAACCCCGGCCGTATACCGTGGGCAGAGATCCGGGGCCTCAATGGTGATTGATGTAAGCTGATTGATTTCATTTCCCGGGGCCGGTTCCGGCACATCCGGAAATTGAATCTCTGTTTTTTCAATGGCGGCAATTTCCCGGCAGATTCCGATCACGCTCAGACAATCCGCCCGGTTGGGCGTCAAATCAATTTCCAGAACCGGATCGCTTAATCCGAGTGCCTTCCCCAGTGGTTGTCCAACCGTCAAATCGTCCGCCAGAATCATCAAACCGGATGTATCCAGTCCCAGCTCCAGTTCGGCCTGGCTGCACAACATCCCATCGGAAATTTCGCCGCGGATGGTAGATTTTTTTAGGGTGGACCCGTTGGGGAAAACCGTTCCGGGGCGGGCGAGGGGAACCAGCGCGCCTTCTTTAACATTGGGAGCGCCGCAGACCACGGGAACCTGCCCGTTTCCGGTATTCACCTGGCAGCATACCAGCCGATCAGCATTGGGATGCGGGGCCACGGCATCAATACGGCTTACCAGAACCGTATCCAGATAGGCGTAGCGATCCTCAACCCTGTCAACTTCCAGGCCGACCATGGTCAGAGCGTCGGCCAGACGGTGAATATCATATTCACCCGGTAAATATTCCTTGAGCCAGCTGAGACTAACTTTCATAATTACTCAAATTGTGTCAGAAAACGAATATCGTTTTCAAAAAATTTACGGAGATCATCAATACCGTACTTCATCATGGCGATACGTTCCACGCCCATGCCGAATGCAAAGCCGGTATACCGATGGGTATCATATCCCACGTTTTCAAGGACGGCCGGATGGACCATGCCCGAACCCAGTACTTCCAGCCATCCGGTATCCGAGCAGACCCGACAGCCCCTGCCACGGCACATAACGCATTGAATATCGACTTCGGCGCTGGGTTCTGTGAAAGGGAAAAAACTGGGCCGAAACCGGATAGAGGTTTGATCATCAAACATCTGGTGGACAAAAACCGTCAAGATCCCCTTAAGGTCTCCAAAAGAGATATTTTCGTCGACCATCAACCCTTCGACCTGGTGGAACATGGGCGTATGGGTCAGGTCGGAATCGCACCGAAAGACCTTTCCCGGTGCGACCACGCGTACCGGAGGAGATTGTTTTTCCATGACCCGAACCTGTAAAGGCGAGGTATGGGTCCGCAATACGATATCCTCGGACACAAAAAAGGTGTCCTGCATATCGCGGGCCGGATGGTTCCTGGGAAAATTGAGGGCTTCAAAATTGTAGTAATCCGTCTCAATTTCGGGGCCTTCAGCCACCGAGAAACCCAAACGGGAAAAGATATCACAGATCTGGCGCATGATCAGGGTAACCGGGTGTAACGTTCCCCGGACCGCAGAACGACCCGGCAGGGAAACATCGATTGCCGTCTTGTCTTTTGCGCTGTTTTGCGCCAGCCGGTCAGCGGTTTCGGAAAAAACGGCTTCCAGTGCCTTTTTTACTTTGTTGGCCTCTTTTCCGGCCGTGGGGCGCTGGTCGGGGGGCAGGCTGGAAATGTTGCGCAAAAACCGGGTTACCGCCCCTTTCCGTCCAAGGTAACGGGTAGAAAGCGCCTGAAGGTCATCGGGCGTGCGCGCCGATGCAACGGCATTCAGGGCTTCTTCCTGTATCTGTTCAATCGTCTCTGGAACTGTTTTACTCATGATTGCAAGCCACCTGTGGGGCGAAAACGCCTGATCGCCAGAATTTACAGGCTCTGGGCGGCCAATTCCGCAATCTGTGCGAACCCTGCCGGGTCGGACACGGCCAGTTCGGCCAGCACTTTACGATCCAGCTGTACGTTTGCCTTTTTCAGGCCATGAATAAATTTACTGTAAGAGAGGTTACTCAGACGTACACCGGCGTTAATTCGGGCAATCCACAATCTCCTGAAATCCCGTTTTCGAACCCGGCGGTCCCGGTAGGCGTACATATTGGCCTTGTCCACGGCATTTTTCGCCGTGCGAAATAATTTACCGCGCCCACCCCGAAAACCCTTGGCCGCCTTTAAAACTTTTTGCCTGCGGTGCCTGGCTTTATATCCACGTTTGACTCGCATGATCTGTACTCCTTGATAAAAATTTCCTGATTTTAAATATCATCATTAAAGATGGGGCAGCATTGCCTTTAATGCGCCCGTGTTGGTTTTGTCAATCAACCGGCTTTGCCGCAACGATCGTTTCCGTTTCCGGCTTTTTTTCGTGAGAATATGACTGGAATGAGATTTTGAATACACAAATTTTCCAGATCCGGTTTTTTTAAATCGCTTGGCCGCTCCGCGGTTCGTTTTAATTTTCGGCATAACGTGTAACTCCTGTTCAGTTGTAGAGACCATCCAGAGATGGTTTTTATAAAAATAGATGGCGCGAGCAATGGGACCACCCCTGCTCACGCCATAATTGGCGTCATTTTGTAACAGCCTGTTCGGCGGTGCACCGGCCGGCTGGCCGGCCCGTAAATCACCCGCCTGTCCGAACAGCCACTGGATCAAACCAGATAAATACCGACCCTACTTGGGGGCCAATATCATCATGATCGTTCGTCCTTCAAATTTGGGGGCCTGTTCGACAACTGCAATATCGGCGGTCTCTTCGGCGATTCGGGCCAGCATTTCCCGCCCCTGGCCGGAGAGCGTAATTTCGCGCCCCCTAAACCGTACGGTGACCTTGACCTTGTCGTGGCGTTCAATGAACTTGCGGATATATCCCAGCTTGGTCTGCAGGTCATGTTCGCCGGTCTTGGGTCGAACCTTGATTTCCTTCAGTTGAAACTGCGCCTGTTTTTTTTTGGCTTCCTGTTTCTTTTTCGTCTGTTCGTATTTGTACCGGCCGTAATCCATGATCTTGCATACGGGCGGATTCGAATTGGGTGATACTTCCACTAAATCCAAACCGAATTCACCGGCAAGGGTTAAGGCTTTATCCCTGGTGACGACCCCCAGCTGGTTACCGTCAGAATCGATGACCCGCATTTCAGCGGCCTTTATCTGGTGGTTGATCCGGGTCTGGTTGGATTTATTCGGCCGATAGGGTTTTCGCAGTATAGCTATGCGGACACCTCCTGAGTTATTAAACCTGAATTATTAAACCTGAATTATTAAATTAGTATCTAAATCTTTTCAATACCCCTTTTACGGGGTGAGGATCAGCAGAGAATCCCCGGCATATTCAAATATATGTTTTATGTCCAATTTAATGTTAAGGGAAAAATAAATATGTTGATTTCCCTGGTGGCAATTCTATCCCTGAATCAAAATTTTTTATCATATCGATTGCTTCAGTGAACATCTTTATCGAATTATTTCACGAAAAGCAAGTGAAAATTGAATGCAGAACCGATCATTTCCGTGCCAGGGTATACTGTTCGAGAAGACTGTTTTTCCAATAACCGGTGCGATTATTCTTAAAAAACGTCTTAAAAAGTGCCAGGCTTTCCGCTCGCCGGATACGGGGGACAATCCGAACCGACCGCTCCTGGTACAGGGGGGCCAGCAGACGCGCATCGCACCGGGTCCCGCCCCCCATCACATCTTCGTACGCATAGACAACGGTCCCGATGCCGCTGAGCAGGATCGCCGCATAACACATCAGACAGGGCTCCATGGTACAGTAAAGTGTTGTCCGTTCCGGATCAACGGGCGATCTTAATTGGTAAAATTTTCGCAGGGCCGCCATTTCAGCATGATCGATTTCATTTGGCGGGGCGCCGGTACGCCGCAAATATGTTCCGGAGCGAGCGCCATCCGCAATGATCTCCCCTTCGTGAACCAGCAGACACCCAACCGGAAATTCTCCCGCGGTCAATGCGGTTTCCGCCAGTTTTATGGCGCGGTCCATATAGTAGGGGTGATCATGATTCATGGAGGTTTTCCGCATAATTTCGTGCCGGCCCTCAGGTCTTTGTCTGTTCGTCTTCCAGGCGGCATACCGTGGTATCGCACGGACATGCCCCGTCAATTTCATAACAGTATACGATCCGGGCGGCCATCTCTTTTTTTCTTTTTGATACCGGCCTGAAATGGTGTCGGGAAACGATCTCAGACAGTTCAGCCCGGTTTGGAATCTGAGCGATTCCCCGGGCGATCACTTTTTCGGAAGCAGTATCGAGCGTTTCCGCATCCTTTCCATTGGTTACCACCGCAACGGGAACCAGATCGTTGCTGACCAGGCGGGCCAGGGCAAGGGCCGGTTGATGCCGGGTGGTCAAAGATCCGGGCCCGTATTTGATCAACATACCGGTTTTTTGATCGATACGTACTACAAAATCAACGGGTATTTTTGCCTTTTTCTCATCGGCTGCCACGATTAATTCGTGCCGCCCGGTGATTTCCGATTTATCATACCCCAGGGTTTCAACCAGCGTTCGTGCGATTTTCTGCCGGTATCGTTCGTCGTGGGTATCGGGCAGCACTTTCGCCGTCAGGTAATCGGTCAATTCGCCCAGGATCAGGTGGTGTCCGTCCATGATTACCGGGTTTTCCGGGTGATAGTTAAATAAAATTGCAAATCAAATCCTTTACATCGCAGATGATTTTTTGCTAAACTAAGTCCCGTATTGCGTCATGTAAAGGCTGGAAAAATACGTTTAAGAAAAAAACCGTGTCTATTCGAAAAAATTTTGAGCGCCGGGAAAATGGTTTCATGTCGCCTTTTGGATGCCGGTCATCCGAAACCGGGGGACGGCTTCGGCCGGAACCGGAATGCCCTGTTCGCACGGCGTTCCAGCGGGATCGGGACCGGATTCTCTATTCCAATGCCTTCCGGCGTTTAAAACACAAGACCCAGGTCTTTTTGTCTCCCCTGGGTGATCAGTACCGTACCCGCTTGACCCATACCCTGGAAGTCGCCCAGATCGCCCGGACCATCACGCGGGCCATGCGTCTCAACGAGGATCTGGCCGAAGCGATCGCCCTGGGTCACGACCTGGGGCATACGCCGTTTGGTCACGGTGGCGAGATCGTTTTAAAAGAGATCTATTCGGCTGATTTTACCCATACCGAGCAAAGCCTGCGCGTGGTGGATGTCCTGGAAAAGAGGGGGGCCGGGTTAAATCTGACCGATGAGGTACGGGATGGCATCCTGAAGCATTCCAAGGGATACGGAAAAATTATCCCCGACGATCCCCGGGAGCTGGCAAAGACATATGAGGGCCGGATTGTCCGGATCGCTGATTTCATGGCCTATTTGAATCACGACCTGGACGATGCCATAAGGAGCGGCGTGATATCCGCCAGCCAGATCCCCGAAAAATGTATCCGCCTGCTGGGCCGCGAGCATGCCGACCGGGCCACCGTCATGGTCCACGACCTGATTTTTACCAGCCGGGAGGAAGACGGCGAGCTGATCCTGGATATGACCGACGAAATTTTTGACGCCATGACTGACCTTAGACAGTTTTTATACGATCATGTCTACCGGTCGCCGCAGGTTCACCGGGAATTTATCAAGGCCAAGAAAATTTTAAGCGAGCTTTATACCTATTTTCTTGAAAACGATGATCATTTCCACCAGGAAATGCGCAAACTGGATATGGACGGACATCTTCCCGAAGATCGGTCGCGTGAACAGGGCGTGTGCGACCTAATTGCCAGCCTGACGGACCGGTATGCCCTGGATCTGTATACCCGGCTGTTTTTTCCCTCCCCGGTTTTTTGATGACGGATCCATTCCTTCTGGATCCGGACAGCCCGGTGATCCCACCCTTTCTGGACGCGCTCGAGACCCTCTTTGCTGCCATGGATACGGCCTATGAAAAGGTGGCCGAGGCCTGCGGGTTCCATTGCGACGGCTGTGGGGACAGCTGCTGCCAAACCCGGTTTTATCATCATACGCTGCTGGAATATCTCTACCTCCGAAAAGGGTGGCAGGCACTGCCGGAGCCGGATAAAGGGGATATTCTTCGCCGGGCGGTTCAGGTGGATAATGCCCGCACGGACAGCGCCGGCCGGGGCCATCCCTCCATGTGCCCGGTGAACCTGTCGGGGCGCTGCCGCCTGTATCGGTTTCGGCCGATGATCTGTCGTCTGCACGGCATTGCCCATGAATTGACCGGGGCGGAAGGGGGCACCCGCAAGGGGCCCGGATGTGACCTGTTTACGCGCGTGGTCGGTAACAATCCGGATATACGCCTGGATCGGACACCCTTTTACCGCGAAATGGCCCTGCTGGAAAAAGAACTGCGCCGACAAACCGGATTCAATGACCGTATTCGCGTGACCATTGCCCGGATGATCCTTTACGCGGCTGATAAAAAACCGGGAAAAACAATGCCGCTTGCAGAACAGAATGGTTCCGGGCCTGGAGGCAGGATATAAATGAAAGTAATTTCTCCGCAGGATATTGATCAGCTGCCCGGCCGGCGCCTGTCGCCGGAAGATGAATTTTCGTTCCGGTGCCATACGGACATTGCCTGTTTCAACCGGTGCTGCCGGAATCTCAACCTGTTTCTTTATCCTTATGATGTGATTCGCCTGACCGATCGGCTTCAGATAACGGCCGATCAATTCATCGAAGAATACGTTGATGTTGTTTTGCGGCCCGGGCAGTTTTTTCCCGAAGTGGTTCTTCGCATGGCCGCAGACAAAGAGCGGACCTGCCCGTTTCTGACCCCTGAAGGATGCGCGGTCTACCCGGATCGACCCGATACCTGCCGGACCTTTCCCATTGAGCAGGGGGCGATCTTTGCGCATCCGGCCGGTAAGGCCACATCGGTGTTTTTTTATCGTCCGCCCGGTTTCTGCCAGGGACAACACGAAAAAAAGTCCTGGACGATTTCCACCTGGACCCGGGACCAGGAAGCGGAAATATACCACCGGATGACCCATCGCTGGTCGGAGGTCCGGCATCTTTTTCAATCGAACCCCTGGGGCACTGCCGGCCCCGAGGGGCCGCAGGCCAAAATGGCCTTCATGGCGGCCTACAACATGGATCGCTTCAGGGCGTTCGTTTTTGAAAGCAGCTTCTTCAATCGATACCGGGTGAAGGCGGCCGTAAAGAAAAAAATTCGTCGCAGCAACGAGGCCTTGCTCTTATTCGGTTTTGAGTGGATCAAGCTGTTTTTATGGCGATTACCGTCGAAAATGATCCGGTTGCGAAAGAATTAGAAACCCGTTCTTTTGATCAGACCCTTCGGGGTGAAGATTCGAATGAAGGCGCGGATATGGCGCATCGGGCGTCATCAGAACGCATATCCGATGGATAAATGAAAACGTCCCCGGCTTTCACCGTCAAGGGGGTCAAGCTTGTAGCCATACACCAGCCCGATGGGGCCGATGGGCGTGAGATAACGCAACCCGCCGCCGATGGACGAACGAAACGAGGCCCGCCCCTTCTCTCCGAATGTTTCGGAGATTTGACCAGTATCGAAAAATAGCGCCAGTTCGAAGTTGAGCCCCATATCAAACCGTGTTTCCAGGCTGGCAGAAACTGCCTGGCGGCCACCCACCGGATCGCCATTTTCATCAAAACGGAGCCGATTTTCGGCAAACCCGCGGATATTTCCGATCCCCCCCAGGAAAAAAAGCTGGTCATCGGGGATCTGTCCCGTACTCCCATAGGTGTCGATATATCCGACCTGTCCTCTCAGGGCCACTGTCAGCCGCTTGACGGGCGTGTAAAAAGCACGCAGGTCAAACCGGTATTTGATAAAATTATCCAGGGAGTTTTGCAGGCCCCTGGAAATATCCACCGTCAAGGCGGAGAATATTCCGCGATGGGGGTAGATAAATGAATCACGGGTATCGTAAAGCATGGAAGGGGACGTGACCAGCAGACTTCTTGGCCGGAACAGGTCGGGGTCCTCATCACAAGGGCTGGTCGCGCAGGGGGCCCGCCGGAACTGATGCCGGTATTCGTAGCGGACGCCCCAGCCCAGGGAGAGCGGTGCCCGGGGATGGGTGGATAATTTCAGATTGGCCCCGTGCAGGGTGGTGCCGAAGGTCTGATTGAATGCTTCGATCCGTTCGGTATGAACGCCGATATCGGCGAGGATCCGGGTCCCTGCAAACCGGGGCTCGGTAAAGCCGATGGCCGCCCGATGGCCGGTCTGGCCAATGGTTCCGTCGACCCAGACCGACTTATTTAAACCAAACAGATTGCGATCCCCGATTTTAGCCTGGGCGAAGATACCCTTATCCGTCGCGTATCCACTTCCGGCTTCGAAAAAATAGGGTTTTCGCTCGGCTACGTTGACCAGCAGATCAACGGTCCCGGACCGGGCTTTCAGTCCCAGGGGCTTGACATGGGCGGTATCTAAAATTTCCATGCGTTGAAGCGCATCTGTTTCCTGGAGAATTTTTTTTAACGAAAACGGCGCGTTCGGCTTTTGGGAAAATTCCCGGCGCAGTACACGTTCCCGGGTTCGAAAGTTTCCGGTAAAATTAACCGTACCGACCCGAACCCGCGGACCGGGCGTCACGTGGTAGGAGATTTCCACCCGTTGACGGTCCTTACTGAAATGCACCTCCCCGGTCACGTGCACATGGGGATACCCGTTTTCCGATATCAGGGCCGAAAGTGTATTCTCATCGCTGGTAACCATGTATTGCCGAAACGGGGATCCGGCCGATAATTTGATTGCGTTGCGGGCGGTTTCCACCCCGATGCCCGGCAGCCCCGTGAAACGAACGGCTGATACGCGGGTCTGAACGCCCTCTTCAACCTGGAGATGGATATCGGCCTGCGCCGGCGAAACGGGATAATCGATTGTTTTTTCAATGCGGACATCCGTAAACCCCTCTCTCAGGTAAAGGGTGCGAATGGCGGCGATATCTTCGGATAAAACATCAGGATCGAGGATGCCGGTATGCCAGAACGTGGGCGGCCGGGTAAGCATCTGGGCCTTTATTTTCCCGGTGGCAATGAACCGGTTGCCGGTAATCCGGATCGTATTGATGACCGATCGGGGGCCCTCCTGGATTTGTACCCGCAGCTGCCGCTTCTGCATTTCAATATCGGTGCTCCCGCCGGCCGGCCGGTCAGACGGCTTTACGGACGGGTCGATACGGACGCTGGCATTCAGGTATCCGTTGTGAGAATAAAGCTTGCAGATATTGCGGATGCTCTTCCGGATAGCAGCGTCCCGTTCCATTTTCCGGGTAAACATCACCAGTTCCTTTTTAAGCCGCCGGTCGCTGAACGCCCGGTTACCGTCAAAAATCACGGTGTAGCGGGCGCCCTCGGAAACGGTGAGGCGCTCATCAACTTGATGCGCAGAAAGGTCTGTCTTCACCTGGCCATTAATGACAATATCGATATAGCCCGTTTTTCGATAAAATGCGGTCAGCCGCTGGACATCCTTTTTGAAATCACTGGCGACAAACCGGCCGGCACTGCCGATTTTCAGGCGATTACGCCATGTTTTCATTTTGGAAAGAAGGCGTAGATCTGAAATAGACCGATTGCCCGTGATCATCACCCGGCCCACGGACAGATAAGGGCCTTTGTCAATATCGACCCGGATAATCACCTGGCCGGGCTGACCGGGTTTATCCGCCGTTACCGACACCCGGGGGGATGGATACCCCTGTTGCCTGAAAAGAGCGGTGATCCGTTCGGCCTGGCGCGGCAAATCTCCGGGGACATAGGTGTCGCCCACAAAGATCGTCATGACGCGCAGGACCTCTTCTTCAAACATCGGGTATTCGCCCCGGATACGGATATCCCGGATACGGTCAAACGGCGCCAGGGTCACGGTGAGGGCGATGGTATTGGCCGTCTCCCGGGAAGAGACATCAATGTGGCGAAACAGGCCGGACTGTTTCAAGGCGCGGATGGCCGCGGAAAGCTTTTCAACGGAAAAATTGTCGCCGGCGGCCAGCGGCCAGATATTGGCCGCCAGGCGCTGCCAGTGGGCGGCATCATCGGGATGGTTTTCAATGGTAAAGACGGTACCGGCGATGAGCGGGGCGGGGCCGGGTCCCGCCGCCCGGCAAAGGCCCGGGCCAACCATCATTATCGCCACCCAGAGGAAAAAAATCTTTCCCCAGCGAGTGAACCGGGTATCTGTCTTTTCGCGCATCACCTGAATTCCAGCCTGAACAATAATTGACCGCCGTAAAGACCGTCCGAGCCCTGGAAACCGCTGACCAGCAGATGTTCCCGGAGCTGGTAGTCGGCATCGGCCCGCTGGGTGAGCTCCCCGTCTTTTGATTCAATGGCGTACCGGACAGCCAGCCGTCTGGATAAATTTTTACCGATAGTCACCTTTACCCGGCCGGTCGGGTTTTCGTCCCGTGTTTCCTCCGACGTGCCATTGATCCCGGCCCCGCCATTTTGCCCGTTTTCACCGTTTTCAATGGCTTCCACTTCCAAGAGGTCCAGGCCGGCGGCTCTACGAATGTCATCTCCAAAAGTCGATGCGACCAGATCGGCCATTAATTGCGTGTTCGATCTGGCCAGGCCGCCTTCTCCCTCGATGAGCTCACCGCTGGTTTTTCCCAGTACGAGAAGAGAGACAATATCATCCCGGGCAAGGGGCGGCCTGGATTGAAGGTCAACCCGGAGCGCGTCCGGTGTGCCGGTAACCGTCAGGGTAATATCCCAGGTTCGAATGCTGGTTTTTCCCGAAATATCAAAACTCGGCTCGGTTCGGTAGGGGTTCAGAAACGCAATCAGGCCTTTCCGGAGGGTAAATTTCCTTTGTTCAAACTTCACCTGGCCGGAAATCACCTCCGCTTTTCCGGTTAGAATCGGACGGCCGAGTGTGCCGGCGATTTTAAGGTCCGGATTCACTTCCAGATCCGCCATGTCATTATCCACCCGGAACGGCTGCCGCTTCCTGACATCGATGTTTAGTCCCAGGTTGGCCAGAAATGGATTCGAATACGTTTTCAACGGTACCAGAGTACGTTTTTTTCGGGCGACTTTAGATAATTCCGTCATCAGGTTCAGGTGCAGGTCCCGGGTATAGGTGCCTTCGAGAAGCACCAGCGTACCCCCAAGCGTCGATGCGTCCCACGGACCGTTAAGGGTCAGTTCGGCATCGAGCAGGACATCCAAGGTGTCCGGGATGTGAAACGGCAGGGCCGTGGCCGACAACCGCAAATCAGTCGAAACCGGCTGGAACTGATTCAGATTGACGTTGCCGGACAGGAAAAACCGGCCGGTATCCAGCCTTCCCCGAAGCTGTTCAATGGACACGGTCTGCGGGGAAAGGTGGATCTGACCGGTGAGCCCATGAACCGACTGATCCAGGCCCGGTACGGGAAATGTAGCCTCGGACAGATCCAGGGTGGCAGCCAGGCGCGGATCGGCCAGGGTGCCGGACGCCGTGGCCGACAGCCGGGCGTGCCCGGTCAAACCGGTCAGTGCCTCGGAAAACGGGGCGAGTACTTCCAGGGGGATATCGCCATCTACCGCCAGCCGGATCGGCCCGGTTCGGTGCCCCCGGCCGTGAACAGTCACAGATCCTTTTTTCAGCAGCCGGCATTCTAATGCGGGAATGGAAAGGGTTTCGTTGCGGTAGGAAACATTAAATCGATCGGCCTGGATCAGTTCGTTTTGTTTGAAAAAAACGGTCAGACCGGCCATGGTACCGGAAATATCGATCTGTTCCAGATCGTGAACATCACCTGCAACGGTGACCTTGCCGGTCAGATTTCCCGACAGATCCGGTTTTCCCTTCCAGGCAAAGTACGGTGCCAGAGGGGCGGCCTCCAGAGAAAGGTTGGCGGAAAAGATACCGTTATCCATGCGGTACACGCCGTCAAGGGCCAAGCCTGCCTGGCGCCCTGTCACCCGGAGCTTCTGGTCCGTCAGGGTGCCCTCCAGGTGGATATCATCCAGGGCCAGCCCTGATACGGCCAATCGGCTCAGGGTAAGTACGCCTGTGATCTGCGGGGCGTCCAGCGCTCCCTGACCGGTGATGGAAAACCTTGCCTGACCCGACAGGCCGGTTTTTTTCCGCAGATAGTCGACCCGGTCCATGCGGATACCCCCGGATTGAACGGAAAAGGCAAACATCCGATCAAAACGGTACCAGCCCTTTCCGGAGATTGTCTCTTCCGGGGCCGCTTGAATCTCGAAGGTATCGACAGATAATTTCTGGGGGGCCAGTCGCCCGGCCAGCGTGACGTGTGGCAGGATTTGTCCGTTTAGATCCATCTGCCGGCCCTTTATCTGAAAAGTGCCGGTCAGCGCCTTCATCGGACCTTCCAGCCGGGAGGTCAGGTCAACGATCCCCCTGTAATCAGGGAAAATATCCGACAGGCGGACCTGGTGGCCGTTCGCCCTAACAACCATGATCGGATCGGTCATCCACTGCCCCGTGGTGGTATTGATGAGAGTGGCCCGGCCTTTCAGGTCAATCGCTGACGACCCAAACACAACCGATAAAGGACGGGCCCGAAGTATACCCGCTTTCAAAGTGAAAGATGCCGTCAGATTCATGGGCTTAACCGCGGGGAACTGGATATTTTTTCCGGTTATACGGGCCTCTCCGGCTGGCTGGTCCAGAGTCCCCGCAAGGTTGATCCGGCCGCTGAACCGGCCACTGATGTCCGTGTCCTCAAAAAAATTCGCTGCAGCCACATCATTCATGACCAGGGAGATATCCATCGGTTTCGTTCGGTTTATGGCCAGCCGGTCAGTATGCAGGGCAATGGAACCGGCGCCTTTGATCCGCGCTTCCCGATTTTTGATCATCAGGCTGGAAACAGATAACCGTCTGTCTTGATCAAGCACGATATTCAGGCCGATATCGCCCAGGGTAACCCGGTCAAAGACGACGCTTTCCCCATCAAGTACGACGGACACTTCGGGCCGTTGAATCGACCCCGACACCGAGGCCGAAAGCCGGGCGGAACCCGACAGATCCGTCCCCGGTATCAGCGGCGATGCCATGCCGAGATCCGGAACGTGGAAAGCTATCCGACCGTTGAGATCTTTACCCGACAAGGCACCGTGGCCGGCAGCTTCCAGCGTGGCCGTGCCAGCGGTCATTGCCAGGCGGTGAAGATCGACCCGGCCATCGGCAATACCAAAATCTGCGGTGGTCTCAAGATCGACGAGAAAGCCGGGCACGGTTGTCAGGCGAACCGGCCCGGTCAGGCGCAGTTTCCCCTTGCAGGAAACATGCTTCGGAGAGATACCGGTACCGGTCAGGGCCAGGTCGGATTGAATCGTTCCCTGCAGATGGTCCCGCACGGCAGGCAGGGCGTCAAGCAACCCGTTTTGGAGGTGTACGGCCAGATCGTATTGAACCGAATCGGTTTTCGGGGCGGGGTCGATCCAGCCGTCGGGAAATACATGGCGCAGGTCGATAGATCCGGTAAGTGCCAGGTGGCCGGCAGGCAGATCAATCGCAGTATCCGTGATGACCATCTGGCGGTCGGATACGTTAAAATGACCGGCGAGGGCATCGACACGCTGCCCCTCGATCATTCCGCCACCATAGTCCAGAGCCGCCCGGACATCCGGGTTGTCGACGGCGCCATCTACCTGCAGACGGATCGTCGCCCGGCCGGTCGCCTGGGGTGAAGACGGCAGCAACGTGTTTAACCCGGCCAGGTCAACGGACGCGTTTATTGCCAGGTCAACCGTCGGCGTGTCAAAAATACCGGTGACCCACCCGGAAAGGTCCACGCTCGATTTGCCCAGGCGGGTCCGGAGGGTCAGCCCCTGAATCCGGTCTTTTTGAAGATCAAAGGTGATCGAAAGCGGCGACAATTCCACGGATCTATCCGGTCGTGTCAACCGGGCTTTACCGATCGAGGCATCCAGTTTTCCCTCGCGTGCCCGTAGATTTCCGGCAGCATGGATGTCAATGTCGGACAGAATTATCGACAGCGTTGATGCCGGATCCTGATAAGCAATATATCCATCGGAAATATTCAGGGACTTTACCTTCAGCTCCGGCAGCGGGGATGATGATTCCGCCGACGGACCGCCGGCAGCAAAAGCGGATATCAGGTTCAACCGGCCGTCTGCTTTCCGGCGAAGATCGATCCGGGGGGTTTGCAGTTCCAGTTTCCGGATAACAATCTGTTTTTGAAAGAGCCGTGACCATGACCAGCCGAGGGTCAAACGGTCGGCCGCGGCCACGGGCGTCTGATCGGGCGCTGTGATTTTAAGGCCGGTAAGCGTCAGGTCGCCGGTGAACAGGGAAATCCGCTGGGCATTCCATTGCACCTGTCCGGGTATCCGGCGGTTGAAAAGATCGATCGCTAGCCGCCGGGCCCGGTCCGTGTGGACAAACGCGCCAATGGCCACCATGCTGATCATCACCAGTCCGATGACCAGGCCGGTACCGATCAGGAAAATTTTCTTACGTCCTTTCATAGGTATATTTTATCGATATTTGATTTTATTGGCAACCTGCGTTACAGAAAACCACTCATTCGAAGGGAAAGCATGGTACCGCAACAATGGACGCAAATGATGACGTTATCATCGGCACACATCGACAAAGATTGTAAGCAGGGTCAATTTGCAACAGGTCACCGGTACCATTTACAAAACTTTCGGGGAAGGGAACCGTCTGCTCTGCTTGACGAAATTCAACGGCCTTATACATTAAAGCGACCGCATAACAGGTTATTCACGAGGTAGACTATGGAAACATTTTCTCAAGCGCAGGTAAAGGCATTGACCGCCATGACAGCGGTGGACCGGTTTTCCACGGGCCAGTCTAACCGGGAGCTGCATCGGCGGGATTTTTCACACCACGTCGGTCAGATGCCGGCAGGTATCATCTGGCCGGTCGATACCGGGGAAGTCTCGCAAATCCTGGCATGGTGCTATGATGAGGAAGTTCCCGTTACGCCCTGGGGTGCCGGGACCAGCATTGAAGGCAACCCGGTACCGACGCAAGGTGGACTGGTAATGGATCTGACCCGGATGGACCGCATCCTTTCCGTCCGGCCCGAGGATCTGCAGGCCGATGTCCAGCCGGGCGTGTTACGCAAATCGTTAAATCGTGAGGCCGGCCGGCATGGCCTTTTCTTTCCGCCGGATCCCGGCGCTGATGCAACCATTGGCGGCATGATTGCCAATAACGCTTCCGGTGTGCGAACCGTCAAATACGGCGCGACCCGGGATTATGTCTACCGCCTGAAAGTGGTGCTTCCCCGGGGAAACGTGATCCAGACCGGCTCGCTGGCCTATAAATCTTCGTCGGGATACGACCTGACCCGGTTGTTTGTGGGAACCGAAGGAACCCTGGGTGTGGTCACCGAAGCGACCCTGAAACTAACGGGCCTGCCGTCCAATTATCTGGCGGCGACCGTGACCTTCAACCAACTGGAAGACGCATCCCGGGCCGTGGCCGTGCTCATTGGAGCCGGCCTGGAACCGGCCGCCCTGGAACTGCTGCCGCCCCAGTTGATCCGCCTGATCAATCAGGAACGGAAGATGGACCTGACCGAGGCGCCATCGTTGTTTTGTGAATTTCACGGTATCAGCGAATCGACCCTTTCCGAAACCGCCGGTCTGGCACGGGAGTTATGTGAAGAATGCGGTGCCACCGGTTTTAAGTCGGGTATTTCGACTGCTGATCGTAAGCAGTTGTGGCAGGCCCGCCACGAAGCCGCAGAGACCATTCAACGGGCCCACCCCGGCAAGAAAAACATGATTGTCGATGCCGCCGTGCCGCTTTCCAGCTATTCCGAGATGGTTGTTTTTTCCCAGGCCGCCGTGGATGATGAAAAAGTTTCTGGATACGTATTCGGCCACGCCGGAGACGGCAACCTTCACGTCATGATGATGGGCGACCCCGAAGACAAGACCGAATGGTTCAAGCTGGAATCGGTGAACCATCGGATTGTTACCCGGGCGGTTGAACTGGGCGGAACCTGTACCGGCGAACACGGTATCGGGATCGGTAAGCGGCGGTTCATGGAATTAGAGCATGGTGACAGCTATGGCCTTATGAAACAGATCAAGGAGATGATCGATCCAAAAGGATTAATGAATCCAGGCAAGATATTTTTGTAGTATTTACGGATGCCTGTCGTGTGGCGCCGGTACAAAAGTGCCCGGACGGTTTCGTCTTTCCAGCCGGTGACCAGGAGGGCGGACTAAGACGACGGGTCAGGGGGCGTCTCAAGGACTTTCCGAATCACCTCCAGCATCCGTTTCAACTCGTACGGTTTGCTGATAAATGCCCTGGCGCCCTCGCTGGCAAAGTCATCGGAAAAGCCGGTAAAGGAATACCCGCTGGACATGATGACCTTTACTTGAGGATTGATTTCCAGCAGTTTCTGCAGGCATTTGCCGCCATCCATTTCAGGCATGACCAGATCCAGAATCACCAGATCGATCTCTTTTCCCTTCTCCTGGTAAATACCGAGTGCATCCAGTCCATTGACAGCAGTCAAGACGGTATACCCGAATTTGGAAAGCAGGGTAACCCCGAGATCGCGGATACGTTTTTCGTCGTCTACAATCAGCACGACCTCACTGCCTTTCAGTTTTTCAGTTTCTTCTCCGGCCACCTGTTTGCGAAGCGGTGGCAGAGCATCCGTATCTATTCCGGGTGTTTCGGATGGGTCGCTTGATTCGCCGGACGGCCCTGCCACTGGAAAATAGATCTTGAAGGCAGTGCCAAGTCCCGGTTCGCTGTAACAGGTAATATAGCCGTTGGCATCCTGTATGATTCCGTAGACGATGGCCATCCCCAGGCCCGTTCCCTTCCCGGTTTTCTTGGTGGTGAAAAATGGTTCAAAAATATGCTTGATGGTCTCCTCGTCCATGCCGTGGCCATTATCGGTCACACTCAAGAGAACATATTCGCCCGGTACCGCTTCGAGGTATTTTCTGCAATGCGCTTCATCCAGATAAACGTTTTTGGTCTCGATCACCAGCTTTCCGCCGTCAAGCATGGCATCGCGGGCATTTACCCCCAGGTTCATGATGACCTGCTGCAGCCGGCCGGGATCGGCCCTGATCATCTTCAAGTCAGGGTCAAGGTATAACCTGGTCTCAATCATATTGGTAAGCGTCCGGTCGAGCAGGCGGTACCCCTGTTTGACTTCATCGTTCAGGTTGATCACCATCGAGCTGCTTTCCGACTTGCGGCTGAAGGTCAGCAGCTGGTCTGTCAGATCGTTTGCCCGCCGGGCGGCATTTTTGATTTCCGCCAGATGCGGGGTCTCCGGATCGTTTTCTCCCTTCATTGCCATCAACAGTTCCGTATATCCGTTGATGATCTGCAGGAGATTATTGAAATCGTGGGCAACGCCCCCGGCCAGCGTGCCGATGGCTTCCATTTTCTGGGCATGCAGCAGCTGCGATTCGAGTTGTTTTTTTTCACGTTCAACCTGCAGTTGATCGGATATGTCGAGTACCTGGACAACCGTTTTCTGATCCCCCCTGGAGTCGGTAATGCGCGTGGTACGGATACTTGCATGCCGGCGTTTTCCACCCTTTTTTATAAAATCAAAATTTTTCTGGTTGTTGGGCGCAAAATTTGGTTCTGTTGGGTTCTGATCGGCTGTAAACAGGGCATGACTGTCCGGGAAAAATTCATGAAACTTTTTTCCACCGATATCATTGGGCGGATATCCGAGGATACGGCACAACTGGGCATTCGCGTAAATTATGGTCTGCTGTTCGTCGACGATAAGAATTCCATCATGAGAACTTTCTACGACCGATCGGTAGCGTTCTTCACTTTCCCGCAGGGCATTTTCCGCCACTTTCCGTTCGCTGATATCCCGGGCGACGTTTAATATGACGTCCTGGTCCCGGTATGAGATGGCTCTGGCCTTGATTTCAACCGGAATCCGTTGGTCTGACAGACCGATGTGAAAGGTCTCGAGGGTGATTGTATCATGCAACTGTTTACCCTCGGCAGGGGATAAATATTCTTGAAGCATATGGGCATCTTCCGGTGGCAGGATCGCTTCGTGTTTGATATTTAACAGGGCGCTGGGTACGTATCCAAGCTGAATGCGGGTGGCTTCATTGGCTTGAATAATCCTCCCCTTAGCGTTGACCAGGTAAACGGCATCGTCGACATTTTCCATCAACTCGGTATACCGGGTTTTTTCATCCATCTCCTTGAGTTTGGCGAGCATATCGTTAAACACTTCCGCGAGCCGGTTAAATTCGGCGTAGCCTTTTCTGTCTGTATCAAATGTGATATTCCGGCTGCCGCCGGAGATCTGGTAGGCTTTTTTGGCCATCTCGCGCAGTGGTCGGGTCATGCGCCGACCCAGTAAGATAGAGAGCAAAACCGAAACGGTAAGCACGGTAAACGTGAAAAAACTGATCAGCCGAAAAATATTCCGTTTCTCGGCTAAAAGGCTTTTGCGTGAAGAGGAAAAATACAGGTTCTTAAATCCATCCATCTGGAGCAGGGCCAGATCCGGATCAATATAGAGAAGACTCTTGCTGTTCGAAATCTTTCTGAGGGATACCTGATCGAGCGAGAGGGTCGTATCGTGGGTTAACCCTTGGAATCCATCTGTTTTAAAAACCAGGATGTCACCGTCGACGATCCGGTCAATGGCGTCAAGTAGCTTTTTATCCTTCAGCATATCGTAGAGTGCAAAGGCGCTTCCCATTCGCTGATCTTTGTGCATAATCGGCGCCTCGAACCACCACAGCAACCTTAGCCTGCCCTGATCCGTAATGATTTCCCCTTTCAATGTTTTTGTTGCGATTCGTTTAATCATTCTGTCTGAAAGGTCCGGGTGGTGTAACGGGTAGAGAACGTCCTGGCCATTTTTTTGGACAAAAAATGAAACCCCCGGTGTGCCGGGGTCAAACTGCCTGGCCTGTTCTTCCATCTGGGTTGCTTCATCCAGCATCATTGTTACCCGAAGCGAGTTTTCTTTGCTGAGGTCAGCGACTGCTTTGGATACCTCTGCAAGGCGAGCGTTGATAATTGTCTCTACGCGGCCTTTTTGTGCCTGCATATTCGTTCTGAATTCAACTTCAATCCGTTTACCGAAATAGAAATACAACACCGCTGAAATCAGAAGTACCGAACCGGTTACCAGAATCACCACGGAAGTCATCAGGTGGGTCGAAAAAAGTATCTGCTTCTTGCGTGCCACGCGGTCTCCTTAATAAAGCCATGGGCATAGCGGGACGATGGCCTTTTTAGTAAAGGGTGGGGTTGACGATGGATTATTCAATCGGCTTTGGATAATGGATTACCAGCTCAATTCTCCGGTTCTGGCGTCGCCCTTCTTCAGTATCATTGGTGGCCAGCGGTCGACTGGACCCGTAAACAACGGCGGAAAGCGTGGACGGGTCACAACCTGCGACTTCATGAAGAAAACGGACGACGGCAAGTGCCCTGTCGGCAGACAATTCCCAGTTGGTCGCATAACTTCTGGCGGGCGTTTTATCGCTGTGCCCCTCAACCCGGATATGCTGACCCTTCTTCGCTTTTACGGAAGCGGCGATTTTTAATAAGAACTGCTTGCCCCGTTCATTGATATCCAGGCTTCCCGGGCGGAACAAGATTGTATCCCTGAAAACCATTTTCACCTGGTTTTGCGTCGCCTCGATTTCGAATAATTTTTTAGCAATCTGTTCTTTTAAACTCGTTTCAATGGTTTTTTTAGTGTCATCCAGCAACTGGATCACACCTTCCTGAATCGCGATGATCGAATCTCTTTTTTTAATTTCAAATTTAAGGCTGTTTATTTTACTCGTTAACCCCTCTCTGATTTCTTCGAGCTCCTTGTTTTGGCGCTTCAATTTTTCGATTTTCGAAACGGCATCCGACTTATCGGGTTCATCCGCGGGCTGTGGCCGCGCCCCCTTTTCCCTGGCCAGCAGGTCCCTGCATCGGTTTCGGCTTTCCCTCAACTGATTGTTTTCATAAATCAATTTTTCGATGGTTTCGTTTTGCCTGGAAATCTGGTCGACAGCGCTGAGAACGCTGGATTCATTACTCACACAATCTTTTTTAAGCATGCACGAGACAGGCAACATGCAAAGAATACACAAAATCAAAAACGATCGCTTTGATGCCATTTATGAAGATCTCCTTTTTAAGATCCCCATGTATGGGGGGTAATTTTCAGGCCCGGCCGGTGCGACAAAGGCAAGTTGTTCATCAGGATCAGGATATGTCGAGCTCTTTAATTTTAGACAACAGGGTTTTATAACTGACGGCCAGAATTCTGGAAGCCTTGCTCTTATTGCCGCCGGTTCTTTTGAGCACAGAGGAAATGACTTCTTTTTCTACAATGCCGAGCGCTTTTTTTCTGACATCTTTCAGGGCCAGGGAGTGGTTATCTTTTAGATATTGTTTTTCAAAATCGAGAATCTGCTGGATAAAAGACGATTCAAGGATACGGTCGGCATCCAAATCAAAATCTTCGCGAACTCTGGCGGGATCATTTAATTGCGCGATGATCTTTTCACTGTCGCCCATGACCAGGATCCGCTTTAATACATTCTGAAGTTCTCTCACATTTCCGGGCCAGGCGTAAGTTGACAGTTTTTGTATGGTCATTGCATTCAGTTTTTCCCGGCTGGCATATTTTGATGTATACAGGCGGGTATAATACTCAATCAACAGTGGAATATCCTCTGGCCTTTCCCGTAAAGGCGGAATATAAATGCTGATAGTATTCAGCCGGTAATACAGATCCTCACGGAACTGCTGCCGGGTAATCTGCTGCTCCAGGTTCTGGTTTGTCGTGGCAATGATCCACGTATCGATTTTGATTTCTTTTTCGGAGCCCAGCGGGATGACCTCCCCGCTTTGCAGCACCCGCAAGAGCTTGGCCTGCAGCGAAAACGGCATGTCCCCGAGTTCGTCCAGCAGCAATACGCCCTGGTCGGAGAGTTCAAATTTACCCCTTTTTCGTTTTACCGCACCTGTAAACGCCCCCCGGTCGTATCCGAATAATTCGCTTTCTAACAGCGTTTCGGGAAGGGCCGCACAGTTAATCTTGATAAACGGCTTGTCCGATCGCGGAGATTGCCGGTAAAGTTCCTGGGCGACGACTTCTTTGCCCACGCCACTTTCACCGGTAATAACAACATTGAGCCCGGCGTGAGAGACCCGGGAAATCAATTCCTTGATCTTTAAAATATCCTTGCTGGCGCCGATTAAAGGAGGCGACATTACTTACTCCATCCGTATTGCGTGTTACAATTTGATCAATCGTGCCTGGAAAGCAGTTCGGAAATTACTTTTTTAAGATACGACATTTCGAACGGTTTTTTCAAAACCGCGTCCGCTTTGGCTTCCAAGGACAGCTTTTCCGGTTCTGCGCCCTTTCCGGTAATGGCAATGATTGGAATATGGGGATAATCTTTTTTTAGAATTGAAATCAGGCCGATACCACTGATATCCGGCATCACCAGGTCCGTGATGATCAGGTCAAACCTGTTTTGGTCATCTTCAATCTGTTTCAATCCATCCAGGCTGCTGGTTTCGCAGACCACATCATAGTGAATGGCCTTCAAAAAATTCCCCAATAAATTCAGAATGTTTTGATCATCATCGATAATCAGCAATTTAAAAGACGATTCCATCGATATCCCCCCTCGCTATAATAATAATGCCGCCAATATTTCTTAAGCGGATCTGGTATGCTATCTCCTTTACCGCTTCAAGATTGGTTTTTAAAATGGTTTCTTCAAAATTATGTTTTCCAACATATCTTCCCGTATTAACATCAATGGCAACAAGGGCC
>QNYZ01000071.1 GCA_003973265.1 Deltaproteobacteria bacterium
TGCGCATAATGACGCTTATCCGTCTCGTACTCCACATGCGCCGTTGCGATCGTGATCCCGCGCTCCTTCTCTTCCGGCGCCTTGTCGATCTGGTCAAATGGCACAAACTCCGCCATCCCTTTCAAACCCATGTGCTTCGTGATCGCCGCTGTCAACGTCGTCTTTCCATGATCAATATGACCTACCGTACCTACATTTACGTGCGGCTTTTTCCGCTCAAATTTTTCCTTGGCCATCTTTTCCGCCCTCCCTTTTCGGTATTTTGCCGGTCTCATTGACCGAAATATCAAAAAACCGCCCATCCTTTATAAATTTGAATTATATTACCTGATCAACAAGATTGCTGTCACCACTGCCGTTTATATAGATCCAATGGAGCCCACGACCGGAATCGAACCGGTGAACCTCTTCCTTACCAAGGAAGCGCTCTACCGACTGAGCTACGTGGGCATGGATCGTTTTTTTGCGGTGATAATACGCCCAATTTTTTCAAAACACCGAAAAATCGGACGGTAAAGAGATCGGTTTGGAGCGGGAGACGAGGCTCGAACTCGCGACATTCAGCTTGGAAGGCTGAAGCTCTACCAACTGAGCTACTCCCGCTCAACAAAAACAATGGACCTCCCCATCAAGGAACAAAACAGACACCCAAAATCTGGCAGATACCCAAAATCCGGGGCACATCAGCGATGAGAGGCTGCGTAGTTACTCGATCTCGTTAATATGGTACGAAATCTCCTACATAAAGCCACAATTAAAGATTGGTGGTGGGGGGAGGATTTGAACCTCCGAAGGCGTCGCCGACAGATTTACAGTCTGTTCCCTTTGACCACTCGGGAACCCCACCAGAAAAATAATTACCACAACATACATTTTATAGCCATTTCGTACTGAAACCAGATCGAAACCAGATCGAAACCAGCTGGAGCCAGCGAAGGGACTCGAACCCCCGACCCACTGATTACAAATCAGTAGCTCTACCAACTGAGCTACGCTGGCGCAGTTCATATACGCTTACACCTCACCGGTCAAGCGCATCTGTAGCACGAAACAATGTTATATAATACGTATTTTTTATCATTTCAAGGTTTTTTTTCAGAAAATGGTATTTTTTCTTTTATTTGAATTTTTCCAGATTATCTTCAGATTATCTTAGGCATCATCTGGTCCGTTAAAAAAATCGACATTCCCTTGACAGAATGAGGCGCCATTGTGTAATCGTCTAACCATTATCGCCTCATGGTGACCTAACTATAAACAGCGCGGTGACTTAAATGAACTTATATTGTCTGAATTTTCCCTTAATTCGCAGAGGGATACCTGTTGTGGTGCTATCCTTATTTATGATGACCGGATTTCTGACAACCGGGTGCATGCAGCCGTTCAACAGATCCAAACCGGCTTTGCCGCCAGCCCGGACAAACACTCCGGCCGCTACCCAGAACACACCTGTATCTCCGGCCCCTGGGAATGAAGCCCCGCAGATAGCCGTAACGATACCCGCTCCCCCCAATCCGACATCCCCCACCGGAAATCAAACAGCGGAGGATTCTATCCCGGCCGAGGGGGTCAACCCGGGCCTTTCTACACAGGCAGCCGCAACGCCGCCATCGACAGCCGATTTACAGGCTGCACTTCCCGATGCCGGCGTGACAGATACACCAAAACCGCCTGCGGGTACAGAAAAAAACCCCCAGGCGGTATTTGATGAAGCGCTTGACTATTGCAACCTCTCCCAGGATCTATGGGAAAAAGGCGAACTGAACGCGGCCCTGGATGCACTGGATCAGGCATATGCCCTCATTTTGCAGGATACGGACCAGCAGCCCAAATCCATCCAGCAGAAAGAAGATTTAAGATTTCTCATTTCCAAACGAATCCTTGAAATTTATGCCTCCCGCCGCATCGTTGTCAATGGCGACCACAAAGCCATTCCCATGGAAATCAACCCGTATATTCAGTCAGAGATCAATCGCTTTACGACCGGGTCTGAAGCGTCATTCTTCAGAGCCGCCTACCAGCGTTCAGGCAAATATCGCCCCTATATCGTCGAGGAGATGAAAAAAGCCGGCTTACCTGAAGCGTTGTCATGGCTTCCGCTCATCGAAAGCGGATTTAAGGTCGATGCCCTCTCCAAGGCCCGTGCCCTGGGACTCTGGCAGTTTATCCCTTCCACCGGCTATAAATTCGGCCTCAGCCGCAACACCTATGTGGATGAACGGCTGAACCCGGCCAAGGCAACCCGGGCGGCCATTGCCTACCTCAAGGAGCTGCATCAGATTTTTGGTGACTGGGCAACGGTTCTGGCAGCCTACAATTGTGGTGAGGGTCGGGTACTTCGGGTTATTCGATCCCAAAATGTCAATTATTTAGATAATTTCTGGGATTTATACGCTCGACTGCCCCGGGAAACCGCCCGCTATGTTCCCCGCTTTCTGGCCACGCTCAATATCGTTGAAAATCCTGAAAAATACGGACTCGGCCAGGTCATTTTTGATTCGCCGGACGAATTCGAGACGGTTTCGATATCGAAGCGAATTCATTTAAACCAGGCGGCCCGGGCAATCGGCGTGTCGCCGAAGACGCTGAAGGCACTGAATCCGGAACTGCGCCGTCAGATCACGCCGCCAGAGCCCTATTCGCTGAAAGTCCCCATTGGCAAAGAAAGCGATCTCTTGACGGCCATCTCCACGATTCCAACCTATCGCCCCCCCCGGCCGAAATATGTGTATCATCGGGTCCGAAGGGGTGAAACCGTATCGACCATCGCCAAGCGTTATCACACGTCCGTCAGTCGGATTTCCCGGGCCAACCGGTTGAACCGGCGGTATACCATCCGGGTGGGGAAAAAACTGAAGATACCGGTCCGCGGATCCGTTATTCCCGTTGCCCGGTCCCGAAAAACCAAAAACCGCGTAACAGCCACCCGCCATAAGGTCCGCAAGGGCGATTCACTCTGGAATATTGCCCGTCGATACGGAACCACGGTTCGCAGGATTCAACGCCTGAACCGGTTGAAATCCACGTCACTTTCCGTAGGCCAGGTGCTGAAAATCGCCGGAAGAGCCAGACCGGCCGGCCCCAGCCGGAAAGAACTCAAACATTACCAGGTGAGATCGGGTGACAGCCCCTATAAAATTGCCAGCCGGAATCAGATGAGCCTGGCGTCCTTTCTGCAGATCAACCGACTGACGCCCCGCAGTAAAATCTACCCCGGCCAGATGGTTTACGTTGAATAAAGGTTATCAATAAACCCACGGATGATTTCGTTACTTTTACCGGCCACGTCATAGGGAGACATTCCGTTTAAGTCTGCTTCAATCAGCGCATCGTCGTAAGGGATGAATCCCAGAAAGCGAAACCCGTCCAGGTGTTTCCGAAGAAAGGCTTCGTCCCGATCCCCCCGGATTTTATTGCCGATCACGGCGATCTTTGTCAATCCGATCTCAGCGGCCAGGTCACGGATATGGCCGGCCGTATCGATACTCCGGCGACCCGGCTCAACCACCACCAGGAGCTGATCAACCGCACTGGCGGTGGCCCGGCCCAAATGTTCGATACCGGCTTCCATGTCCATGATGACCACTTCATCACGCGAAAGAACCACATGCATCACCAGTGCCCGCAACAACGTACTTTCAGGACAGATACATCCGCTGCCGCCCTTTTTAACGCCACCCAGACGCATCAGTTTGATCTTGCCCAGGCGCGCGGATAATGCATCGGGAAGATCGTCCACCTTGGGGTTCAGTTTAAAAAATCCGCCCACCGTTCCCGGTTTTGCTTCGGTCCGCTCAAACACCAGTTCTTTCATGTCGGCAATCGGTACGATACGATCGGCATCGGCAATCCCCACGGCAGCGGCCAGGTTGGCATCCGGGTCGGCATCAATGGCCAGCACGCTTTTTCCCATTTCATCAAGGGTTCGAATGAGCAGTGCCGAAAACGTGGTCTTTCCGACGCCCCCCTTTCCACTCACAGCTATTTTCATGGCGACCTCTTATATTGCTGAATTGAGTTATTTTCCGCAAAATCACTTGTATGAGTTATTTTCCGCAAAATCACTTGTATAAGGTTTAATGGTGATGTCAATAGAACATAATACATGAAAGCCGGGGAACAAGGAAATTAAAAAACGATTTTACACCTGGTGCAGGGATGTGGTATGCGGCTTTGCATATAACAAACGCGGATCTCACCCGTCCATACCGAACCTGACCGGATGAAACCTGGCCGGATCGAACCTGAGCGGATCGAACCTGAGCGGATCGAACCTGGCGTTTTCCTTAATCCGAATTTCCGGTGAATTCAAGTGACCCAAACGACAGCCAAAACCCCTTTCACACCCGCCATCCTGGCTCCGGCCGGCAACACCAGGTCCTTTTTAGCCGCTCTGGCGGCCGATGCCGATGCCATTTATTGCGGACTTCAACAATATTCGGCACGAATGATGGCCAAAAATTTCACCATAAAAACCCTCCGGCCGCTGGTGGATCTGGCCCATGAACAATCTACCCGCGTTTACATTGCCATCAACAGCCTCCTCAAGCCGGAAGACCTGTCCCCCACCCTTTCGATGGTTGAACAACTGGCGCGACAGGTGCAGCCGGATGCGTTGATTGTTCAGGATCTGGCCATGGTCAACCTGGTCCGCCAGGCCGGTTTTCCCGGAGGGGTCCATTTATCAACCCTGGCCAATGCCAGTTTTCCGGCAGCGCTGTCACTGCTTCCCCGACATCTTGGGATCAACCGGGTGGTGATCCCCCGGGAGCTCAATATTGATGAAATCAAACAGATGGCCGAGGCCTGTCCGCCGGGCCTTGACCTGGAAGTCTTTATTCACGGTGCGCTTTGTTATGCTGTTTCCGGCCGCTGTTACTGGAGCAGCTTTCTGGGCGGTAAAAGCGGGCTGCGCGGCCGTTGCGTCCAGCCCTGCCGACGGGTCTTTTCCCAGGCCGGAAAGCAGGAGCGATTTTTTGCCTGTCGGGATCTGAGCCTGGATGTTCTCGTTAAGGTATTAAAGCCCATTGAACGGATAAAAACCTGGAAAATCGAGGGCCGCAAAAAAAGCCCGCATTATGTTTACTATACGGTGACCGCCTATCGCATGCTCCGGGATGAGGGAACCGATGCCCGGGTCCGCCGTTCGGCCGTTCAGCTCCTTGAACGGGCACTGGGGCGACCGGGCACCCACTATCATTTTCTCCCCCAGCGACTTCGGAATCCCATTAACCTTGAAAGCCGTACCGGGTCGGGGTTGATGGTCGGCAGCATCAAAGGCCCAAACCACCATCCTTACATTCAACTTCGGGAAACGCTTTTCCCCAACGACTATCTCCGCATCGGATATGAAGACCAGCCCTGGCACCGTCGGGTCCGGGTCAACCGCTCCGTGCCCAAAGGCGGTCAGTTCCCCCTCAAACCTGCTGCTGGAAAAGCGCCGCCCCGGGGCACAGCGGTTTTTTTAACCGATCGCCAGGAGCCGGCACTTGGAAAAATGATCGATGCGCTGGAACAACGGCTGAATCCGCCCGAGCGTCTTGCATCCCGTCCATCGATCCAGCTGCTGGCACTTCCCCGCCCATGTGAAAAACCGGGAAAACTGACAGAACTACACGTATCAAGGACTCTGGGCAAAAAAGACCTGACCCCGGGCACCGGCATCTGGATTTCGCCGGGCCTGGCATCCCGCCTGCCCCGTCGCCGGGTTCCCGACTTATGGTTCTGGATGCCGCCGGTCATCTGGCCGCAAACCGAAGCAACCATCCGCCGGCGCGTTGAACAGATCATCGCACGGGGGGGGCAAAAATTCGTTTTGAACGCCCCCTGGCAGACGGCTTTTTTCTCCACCCGTTTTTCTTCCGGCCAAAAGCCCGTTTTGTGGGCCGGCCCCTTCTGCAACCTGGCCAATTCCCTGGCCATCCAGGTGGCGGCCGATCTTGGATTCCATGGTGCGGTGGTGAGTCCGGAACTGGATAAAAACGCCTGCCTGGCCCTGCCCGGTCAAAGCCCGCTGCCGCTGGGGATTGTCGTTTCCGGTCACTGGCCCCTCTGTCTTTCCCGGATCGTTTCCGACGAATTGAAGACGGACCGACCCTTTACCAGTCCCAAGCGGGAGGCTGCCTGGGTAACCCGCCATGATGATACGTACTGGCTGTACCCCAACTGGCGAATCAACCTGGGTGCCCAGAGACAAACCCTGGTCAGGGCCGGGTATACGCTACTGGTTCACATGGCCGATTCCAGGCCGCAAGGTGTCCAGATGAAAGAACGTCCCGGATTGTGGAACTGGTCCATGGGATTGAAATAGGCCGATCAAACCGGACCGGCCTGGACCGGGGCCAGCAGCTCTGCCCCGACCTGTTGGATTTCACACGCGAAGGATCAGATCCCGGGGACTGGCCGTTGAACGATGCACTCTCAGCCGTAGGCGCTGGCGGCTCAGCCAACAATATACGTTCCCGTTCCCACGGCAATCAGCAGATCCTGATCGTTGTGCATTTCCATCCGCATTACCGCCACTTTACGCCCGGCCCGAAGGATATGACTCTGGGCATGGAAGTATTCCCCCCGGCCCGGGCGAAGGTAATCCACCCGAAGGTCGATCGTGCCGATCCGGGATAATCGTCCGGTCATCTCTTCTCTGGGCGCATCGGCCATTCGATTCAGCACCCCCACCGAGGCCAGCATCCCGCCCGTGGCATCCAGAACAGCGGAAATAACACCGCCGTGAAGGATTCCCTGAATATAATTTCCCACCAGGTCATTCCTCATATCAATCCGAACCAGGGCACGCGTAAGTTCCAGTGTCTTGACCTGAATCCCCAGAATTCGATTAAACGGAATCCGCTCTTCGTACACTTTAATGGCCATATCAATCAACGGCTGGATATCCGCTTTCTGTCCATTTTGCATGTGTCCCACTCATTTATTGATTATTCTCGTCTACGGATTACATTCATCAGGAGAATATCGTTCTCCCCATTGGTGCATGGCTTCCAGAACCAACTCCAGGCTTTTCCCGCTTTTCGTAAGGGAATATTCAACCTTGGGCGGCACCTGGGCATACACTTTCCGGCGGATCAGCCGGTCCTTTTCCATTTGACGAAGCTGCTGGGTTAACATTTTCTGGCTGATCCCCGCAATCCCCCTGAACAATTCTCCAAATCTTTTGGTGCCGGTTAACAACTCCCGGATAATCAATACTTTCCATTTGCTGCCGATCAATTGAAGCGTTGTTTCAACCGGACAATGACTTTTTATGCCCCCCATTTAGCCCTCTATCTATTCATTAGTTTCCAGTTGGTAAGTATATGACAAAAAGGTGCCTACTTGCGAAATGAAAGTTATCGTATTATTTTTATCAAGTCAATAGAGAGCAAACAGATGCCTTGAAAAAAGGAGAAAAAATCATGGGAAAAGTAACGGTTGTTTATCACAGTGGATTTGGACATACCAGGTTGCAGGCAGAGGCCGTGCACCGGGGCGCCGCCGGTGTTGACGGCGTGACAGCGGATATCCTGACCACCGGGGAAGCCATTGAAAAACTGGACCAGCTCGATGCCGCGGATGCGATTATCTTCGGTTGCCCTACGTATATGGGGAACATATCAGCAGAGATGAAGCGATTTCTGGAAGAGGCGGTGAAAAAGTGGTTTACCCGGTCGTGGAAAGACAAAGTGGCCGGGGCATTTACCAACTCCGGTTCTTTTTCAGGAGATAAGCTCAACACCCTCTTTGGCCTGGTGGTCAATGCCATGCAGCACGGGATGATTTTTGTCGGGACCGGCATGTTCCCGTCGGCCAATGATCCCGATGCAATGAACTCGACCGAAGGCCCGGGCCCGGATGCCCATAACCGGGTCGGCTCGTTTATCGGCCCCATGTCGGCCAGCTTCCAGGTAGACCCGCCGGCCTCTCCCGCCAAAGGCGATATCGAGACCGCCGAAGCGTATGGGCAACGCGTGGCCGAAATCACGTTGCAACTGGTTCGGGGGCGGAAGGCGGCCTAGGGGATTCCCTGGTTGCAACGGTGCCGGGGTTATCGGGTTGCCTGGGTTATTGGGTTACTTGGGTTATTCGGTTGCTTGGGTTATCGGGCTTGTTGAGATTGTTGAAGCGCAGGTGGTGGCCCCGGCAACCCGGTCTACCAGTTTTCGGCAAGCAATTCGAAATATCCCCGGGGTTTGACGCAGGCCGGACATTTTTCGGGTGCTTCTTTGCCGGTGTGCAGGTAGCCGCAGCTTCGACAGCGCCAGACCCGTTCCGTTTCGCGCTTAAAGGCACGTTCAGTTTTCAGGTTATCGGCCAGTTCCAGGTAGAGTTTTTCGTGCTGTTTTTCCGATACGCTGATGGCATCCAGGGTATCGGCCGCACGGGCAAAACCTTCCTCCCTGGCAATTTTGGCAAAGCCCGGGTACATATCAGAATAGACAAAATGCTCCAGTTCGGCTGCCGATAGTAAATTCTTATAGGTGGTTTCAATCACACCGGCCGGAAACGACCAGTTGATCCGCTGTTCCCCCCCGTTGAAAAACTTGAAAAACCGGAGCGCATGCTCACACTCCTGCTCGGCGGTTTCATCAAATATCGCGGCAATCTGGATCAGTCCGTCTTCGTGCGCGCGCCGCGAAAAAAAATTATAGCGGGTCCTGGCCTGGGCCTCGGCGGCAAACGCGGTCAACAGGTTTTTAGCGGTTTGGCTTTCTCGAAATTTACCCACGGTGAATCTCCCTGGCATGGCCAAATAACTTCATTTCAGACGACCGGGCGAACGCCCATAAAGGTCATCCCGTCCATGACCGCTTGCGCGGCAACCGGCCACGGGCGGCGCGATATATCTAATTCAACAAAAAATCAATCCTCTTCAACAGTAATGGCATCGGCGCCGCATTCAGCCGCAGCCTGTCGAACCACGGCTTTTAAATGATCGGGAATATCGTCCATTTTGACAATGGACAGCAATTGATCTTCGTCATACTCGAAAATTTCCGGGCAGAGTTTGTTGCAGTTTCGATCGCCCATGCATTGATCGGAAATGGTCACCTTCATTGTACACGTCCTCCTTTAATCGGATTGTCTGGATGGTTGGATTCGTGGAAAATAGCGCCGATAGGGGAATTTTGTCAAGAAAAAAGCAATCCACAATATTACGGTGTGGTATGCGTTGGGTGGGTTGGCTGGGTTGGTTGCGTTAGTTGGGTTAGTTGGGTTAGTTGAGTTTATTGGGTTTATTGGGTTACTTGAGTTACTTGAGTTTGCTGGGTTGGTTGGGCTGGTTTCTTTGAATCAGTTTCCACTTGACCCCTTGCCCCTCCTGGCCTCTGTTCTTTTACAAAACCTGCCGATCACGAATCGGGAGATGGTCCAGATTTTATTTCGGATGGAGGACGTTGAGTTTGGCATCGATCAGCTGCCGGTGGGACAGGTGGAGTAAATCAGACAGCTTGTGGACCAGGTAATTTTCGTATCTGTCCATCTTTCCATCCACAAAAATAATTTCCCATAAAATTTTGATCAGTTCGAGTTTTTCTTCAACGGAATAATGGGTATTGATCCGTTTGGCGAACTGCCAGAGGTCCACGCTGTTATCCAGTTCTTTTTCGGCTTCGGCCATCAGCGCTTCGGCGTGTTCTTCAGACAATCCGTATTTTTCCCGGATCACGCCCAGGATAAAATCCATCTCCGCCGGGGTAAAGCGGTTGTCGATACGGGCCATCTCAACCAGGAGAGCGCAAACGGCCACATGCACCTCGTGGACGGCGTCCGTTCCGTTTTCGGCAGTCTGATCCGGGGCAATTCGATGCAAAAGTCCCTTGACGATATTCAACATCTGTATAAATTCCCGTTTTCTCTTGTTCTGAGCATTGATAAAATAATAAGCGGTATCGCAGGCAGTTTCAATGGCCTGCCGCCATATTTTCAGCCGGCTTTCGCGATCGTGTCAATTGCCGGACGCATCGCCCGAGATCACGCGAAAAAAATCTGAACGATGCCGGGTTAAGCGGTGCGTCAGCCCCGCCCCGTCTAACTTATTCATCAGGAGGTTACAATTCATCGTCGCCGTCAAACCGATTCTCAAAACC
This sequence comes from Deltaproteobacteria bacterium, assembly GCA_003973265.1. Taxonomy (GTDB): domain Bacteria; phylum Desulfobacterota; class Desulfobacteria; order Desulfobacterales; family QNYZ01; genus QNYZ01. The sequence continues at coordinate 10,086 of QNYZ01000071.1, forward strand.
GGGCAGGTTTTTCAGCATGAGCTCGCTTTTATCCATATCTTTATTCCGATTATCGATGGTTCTCGTTTTTATAACGATTCCATTCCGGATCTTGATATGCAATTCTTTTTCGTAAACAGAACCGTATCCCATATGAACATATTCCAGTATTTTCCCCCTGGGAATCCTCAACGTTCCGGTGAACCACTCGGCCAGAACAGGGGTTTTGCTTTTCAGCCGGTACTTTCCCTTCAATTTCACAAGGTAGAATTTATTATCCCTGATCTCCCATGTACCGATATATTGTCTCCAGCAGGCTGTCGAAAAAAAGATATCGCCGCCGCTGATTCTCCCATCTGGCAATTCAGCAACCCGCGCGTCATTTTCCGGTAAAGGCGGACAAAACGCCATTGATGTTTTTTTGCCATCCAGTATGAGATTTTCGTGTACCTGCGACGTCATATTTTCCTCCCTGATCCGTGAATCCAGCAACCGGCACGATCCCAGGTCGGCCAGTTTAAGGGCAATCTCTGTTAATTCAGACCGAAATACCGATATGATCTGGCACCTTTTGGCGAAGTTGCAACAGATTTCTCAGGCCATCCCCGTGCGCCTGGTGACCCATCAGGTTATCTTTTTTTGAGCGGGCTGTTGTCCCTTGGCAATCTCGATGATTGTTTCAAGCCGAACGATTCTCTTGTCCATATCAAGAGAGTAAGAATCCAGCCGCGCAACGGATTGGTTGAGTCGTTTTACTTCGTCAGTCAGCTTGATCATATCTATCAACAGGTCTTTCCAGGCTCCCATCAGGCCGCCCCCGAAGATATTTTTTTGAGAGTGTTTTCTAAATGCTTTCGGGTTTTACGGGTTTCGGCAATCGCCTCTTTGACTCTCGCACAAACCAGATCCAATAATTCAGACTCCTGGATGTCGGTAGAAAAATCCGGGTTATAGGCGGAAATCGCCTTGCGCACAATCTCGGCCGCCGACACTTTTTTTTCTTCTGCAAGCTGACTCACCTTTTTAACCTGTTCCGGAGAGATCAAATATTGTTTTCGGACCAACGGCTTTGTAATGGTTTGCATGAACGCCCCTTTTTTTGAATAACAAGACCTGCCAATAATATACACATACACAACAGCATGTGCAAGTAAAACGTTAAGTTAATTGATCAGCGACAATTATAATTTCCCCGCAAATTTTAACTGGAACCCATCACCCGGCTGCCCGGTTCAACCTGCAGAGACCTTCAGGCAAGATGCTGACAATTTAGAGCTACCTGATCGAATCGACCATTTTGTAGAAATATTACAGATATTATTTTTTCAAAGAGCGAAATGTAAGTTAAAAGATAAATCAAGGCGACAACCAGTTCCCTGTATATTTTAATCAGTGGCTATCGAATTCGGAAGCGCTGTTTACGATCGGCAGCACCCCTGCAAAATTTTACACCTATCCTGCATGTATGCCTGGGCAGATGGCCAAAAATAACCGTGTTGACGACAACCATGTTGTTACCTATAATGTGAAAACAACACAAAGTGACCGAAAGACCTCTCTATCCTTTTTTCGGCGGGTACCGGAAATCATATGCTGAAAATTTTTTTATGTAATCCCATTTTCTATTGTGAATCAATGGATTGGTAGATGGCGGCATACACGGCTTTAATCTTAATTGGCGGGATTATTTCTGGGGTTCTGGCGGTGTTGGCATGGTACCGCCGCCCGGAGACCGGGGCAACCACCTTTTCATTAATGATGCTGGCCGTGGCAGAGTGGTCGGTGACAAATGTTCTGGAAATAACGGCGACCACCCTTTCGGCTAAAATTTTCTGGGCGAAAGTTGAATATATCGGAATTGCCGCAATCCCTATAATATGGCTCTGTTTTGCCCTGCAATATGCGGGCCGGGACAAATGGGTAACCCGCCGCAATATCTGCTGGCTGGCAATCGTCCCGCTGATCACCCTTCTGCTGGTCTGGTCGAACGATCATCACGGTCTGATATGGAGCAACACTGCACTGGACACCAGCGGCCCGGTCCCGATGCTGGCCCTGACCCATGGCCCATGGTTCTGGATATATATTGGCTTTTCATACATGATCCTGTTAGCAGGCTCCCTCTTGCTCGTCCATTCTCTTATCTATTTTCCCCGGCTGTACCGGGGACAGACCGTTGCACTGCTGATCGGCATATCTGCACCGTGGGTGGGCAACTACCTCTATCTCTCCGGCTTAAGCCCCTTTCCCCATACGGATCTGACACTTCTCGGGTTTATAATTACCGGGCCGGCGCTGGCCTGGGGCCTGTTTTACTACCGTATACTGGACATTGTGCCGGTGGCCCGAAGTGTTGTGATGGAATGCATGACCGATGGTGTGATTGTTCTCGATCAGCAAAATCGAATCGTCGATTATAACCCGGCTGCCCGGATCCTTTTCGGCCACACCATGGACAAGTCAATGGGCCGGCCGGTCGTTGAGGTGTTAACAGATCTGCCCTCACTGGCAGAATGTTGTCACCAGGAAAATATCGAGCATGCCGAACTTACATTACCCATCGAAGATGAGCCGCGTATTCTTGATTTGCGGGTTTCTCTTTTCCGCGACCGACGCGAAAACCCGCAGGGAAAACTGATGATCTGGCGCGACATCACCGAAAAAAAACAGGCAGAGGCCCTACAGCACCGGTACGCGGCCGAGTTAAAAGCACAAAATGCCGAACTGGATGCGTTTGCTCACACGGTGGCCCACGATTTAAAAAAACCATTAACCGAGTTGATTGGCTTCAGCAGTTTACTGAAAATTCAGGCGGCTGAAAAATTAGGCGAAAACCAGGAGAGAAACCTGGATAAGATTGAGCAGAATGCTTTTAAAATGGGCAGTATCATTGACGAACTGCTCCTCTTGGCCAGCATACGGGATACCCGGGAAATCAAGGTCGGCGAACTCCGGATGGCCGACATCATTGCCGACGCACGGTTACGCCTGGAATATATGATCAAAGAATACCAGGCAGAGATCATTGTACCTGAAGACTGTCCGCCCGCCATCGGTTATCGACCGTGGATTGAAGAAGTCTGGGTGAACTATTTCAGCAACGCAATAAAATACGGTGGGAAACCACCCCGCCTGCAAGTGGGCGCCGTTTCCGAAAAAGAGATGGTCCGATTCTGGGTACGTGATAACGGCAACGGCCTGACGCCTGAAGAGCAGGCACGGTTATTTACTTCGTTTGAGAGGCTTCATCAGGTAAGTGTTGAGGGGCACGGGCTGGGGCTGTCTATTGTGCGACGTATTGTGGAAAAACTGGCCGGCAGGGTCGGCCTGGAAAGCGAAAAAGGGAAAGGCAGCACTTTTTACTTTACATTACCCGCCACACAGACTGTTCTCCGGAAATGACAACTGAAATCATTCCGGACAGGCCTTGCCACACGATCTGAATTCCACTATACTGAAAGCCTTGAAACCAAAGCTTTGAAACCACGGCGCAAACACGCTCACAAATGGAATGACATCATGCAGAAAAAATTATCAGGGCTTGTCTTTTATCTCATCGTAGCAGGACTGTTATGTATCGGTTCGGGTATCGTTTATTACGCCTTTGAGCTGGTCGGCATTCCCGACGTCAGGCAATACAACGAGAGCTTATATGTTATCGTCGGATCGGTCCTGGCGATATGCGGTGCCGGAATGGGCGTCTATCGTTACCGCTCAGCCCGGCAGGCGGCCGATGAACGGTAAAGCCCCCCATTTATCTGTTTTCGATCTCATTCAATCATCTATCCCTTCAAGATCATGCCCGGAGTTTATTTATGCCCCCCAGGATTTACATTACCGCACAACAATTACTCGAAGATTCATTCCGGCTGGGTGCCAATATCTATCAAAGCGGTTTTCGACCTGATTTTATCGTGGGTATCTGGCGGGGTGGTACACCGGTAGGAATTGCCGTTCAGGAGTTGCTCGATTATCACGATATCAAGACAGATCATATTGCCATTCGGACTTCGGCTTATGAGGGAATTGACAAGATGAAAAAGTCGATCCGGGTGTATGGCCTGAATTATATCGTGGATAATATCAATGCCGAGGATAACCTGCTCATCATTGATGATGTGTTTGATACGGGATTAAGTATCCAGGCCGTTATCCGGACATTGAAGAAAAAGGCACGGAAAAATACGCCCCGGGAGATTCGAACGGCTACCGTTTATTATAAACCCGGAAAAAACAAGGTCGGTTTTCCGCCTGATTTTTTCGTTCACCAGACAGACCAGTGGCTGATTTTTCCCCATGAATTAGACGGGCTCTCCCCCCGGGAGATCAGAGCGCACAAGCAGGGAATTGGCCAGTTTATCGGGCTGGAAAAACAGTCGGCTGGCACTTAGATAATCACCCGGCCACCATTACCGCCTGGGGTTTTCATAAAACACATAACTGGTTGAATAATCGCTGAACTCAAAATAGACTTTTTTCTCTCCAAGATCGACCTTGTAGTTCATATTTTCATCCAGATATCCATACCCAAACCGGTAGGGCCGCGGCCGCCCGTCATCGGTTCCCTCGGCAGTTGTCAATTTGTCGATCCGGATAAACCGTTTAACCAGCTTATTTCCGGCATACACATCCAGCACCCCGTCGGTCCCGGTCCAGTTCTGGATTCTCCGTCCTATTTTATTCTGCGCCTCCTGTGTACATGCCATTAAGCCGGCCACTATAAACAAGACAATGACCATTTTCCGTATCATGAAAACCTCCGTTCATTTTCCGTTGTCAGATGAATCCCGGCTATCCCGGCTGTTTAACATTTTCCCCGTTCAATATATGGGCTCATCAGAAAAAATCAAGCAACGCTGATACCCATCACAAAAATAACAGCCAGCCCGGCGGCAAACAAGAGGGGACGAATAACGAGAGAATATTCACCAATCAGGCTCTTGCTGAGCAGCCATAATCCCGCGGCGACCTTACCGAATGCCAGCAATGCCAGCAACGGGCTGATACCGGGGTGAAGCAGGCAGGGGTTGGCAACAAATGCCAGCGGTACGAAGTAAAGTCCCAGTCCCAGGCGCATGGACTGGCCCGCGACCGGAACCCAGGAGGTCTCGGCCATTCCGGCGGCGATAAAAACCGTCCCGCAAACCGGCGGGGTAATGGTGGACAGCAACGCATACCAGAAAATAAAGAGGTGGGCGTGCAACGGTGGCAGTCCCAGATCCTGAAGGGCCGGGCCGGCCACCGATACACAGATCACATATGCGGCCGTTGTTGGAACCTCCATTCCGAGAATCAGGCAGGCCACTGCGGTTAACAAAAGGGCAATCCACAGTTTCCCCCCGGCCAGTCCCAGGATAATGGACGTGACCTTAACCCCCAGGCCGGTCATATTCAGGACGCCGATGATGAGCCCGGCACAGATGATGATGGAGGCGATCATGGCGATCTGATCGGCTGCATGGAGACAGGCATCAATGAACCGGGCGCCCATCATGGAAACCGAAAATTCAAGGCGTTCGTTGACGATCAACAGTCCGGCGGCAGCGAAAACGGCCAGCCCGGCAGCAAACTGGGGTGTATAGCTTGTGAAAAACAACACGGCCAGCAAAAGCGAAAATGGGATCAGAAAAAAAGGCGCCAACCGGAAAACGACGCGACCCGAAGGAATTTCCTCTTTTTTCATGGCACCCAGGCCGTACCTTCGGGCAAAGAGATCCACGCCGATCCAGGCGGCAAAGAAAAACAGGGTCGCCGGCAATATGGCCGCTGCCATGATGTCGGTATAGTTGAGGCGCAACAGCTCCATCATCACGAAGGCACCGGCGCCCATGAGGGGCGGCATGATCTGACCACCGCTGGAAGCCACGGCTTCGACCGCCGCGGCAAAGCTGGCCGGATAGCCCAGTCGTTTCATGGCCGGCAGGGTAACTGCTCCGGTAGAGGCGACATTGGCCGATGCCGAACCGGAAATAGAGCCGAAAAAAGCCGACGACAATACGGACACCTTGGCGGCGCCCGCCCGGAACCGGCCGGCCAGCTTCGTTGCCAGGGCCATAAACGCACTGCCCCCCTCGCCGGCACCGATAAACGCCCCGAGAATAACAAAGATGGCCACCACGTTAACCGATACCCCGGTAAGCGGCCCCCAGATGCCCCCTTCTGCAATCACCAGGGTCCCAAGAAAGCTGCCCACGGGAATCTCAGGATGCCCGAATTCACCCGGCAGATATTGCCCGAACAGCCCATAGGCCAGCGCAATAACTGCAACAGTCGGTAATGCCAGCTTAATCGCCCGTCGGGCCATCTCCAGCACGATCAGGATCAGTCCCACCCCCAGAACGTATTGCTGCGCCCCTTCAATAAATCCGTATTGTTCCACCAGGGTATTACGATTGAGCGCAATATACAGGCAACCGTAAATACCAAACGCACAGAGCAGACTCCCGCTGATCCGTTTTACCATCCCCCCCTTCGTTCCGATGATAAACACCCAGGGTAATGCCAGCGCCAGATGAATGGGCCGGCTGATCAGGTTGGGAATAAGCCCGGTAAAGATAAGGTGAAGGTGGTAATAAACGCATACCACGGCCAGAAAGACTGTGGCGTAGCGTTGCGTGGCGAATCGGTTCATTAAATAATTTGCTCTGCCCGATTGACCTGGCAGAGCGATCCTGTCTTGCTATCGCAGGTTATCAGGAATCGAAATACCGGCCTCGGTGTAGTATTTAAGCGCCCCGGGGTGAAGTTTGGCGCCCAATGTCTTCAGCCCCTCCGGGGTAACGGCCTTCCACCAGGCATTATTTTTTTCCATGGCGGCTTTCTGCTCCCAGAACGTCTTCGTTAACTGATAGGCCGTATCGGCATCCATGGCGGAAGTCGTGTATGCACCCACAGGCAGAGAGGTGGTGGTCACATCCTGATCCACGCCGGGATAAGTCCCGGCCGGGATAACCAGCTTCGTCCGTTTGGTTTTGGCTACCTGCGCATCGTTCATGCTCAAGATCCGGACAGCGGTTCCGGCGGCCGCTTCAATAACATTGGGGGCAGGATAGGAGCCGGCGGTGGCAAACCCGTCGATCTGGCCGTTTTTAAGGGCCGGTACGGCAGCATTCAACTCCACATCGACCAGTTTGACCTTTCCTTCCAGTCCGAACAATTTAATATATTTGGCGGCTTCCCGTGCCCCGAAACTCCCCTTGCCGATGAGAAACTTCTTCCCGGCCAGATCGCTGAAAGTTTTGATGCCCGAATCGGCACGTACCACGATATGCATCGTCAGCGACGGAATAACAAATAAAGAGCGGATATCCTGATACTTGGGATTAGCGTCCTTGAACATTTTTTTGCCACTCATGGCCAGCTTTACCAGAACAGGCGGCGTGGTAAACACATAATTGCCGCTTCGATTGGCCACCTCCTTGACATTCTGCACCGAGCCCTGGCTCTCTTCGACGGTCACAATGACATTCCCACCGGTTCCGGCTTTCATGGCCTCGGCAATTTGAACCGCCATCTGGTAGTACGAAGATGTTGATTTGGCGGATTTATAGGTCACCCGCGTTTCGGCAGATACCGACCCGAGGATCATCCAGGTAGCAACAGCGGCAATAAACGTCAATCTGGTTCCGTTTTTCAACCATCTCAGCATTCTCATATCGACTCCTTTGGTTATATTGACTAAAATGGATCCCCATGCGATGAGAATATATCCGGTTTCGGAATGCGTTGCAAGGAGATTGCCCCCTGCTGCTAAATTGATAATCGCTTAACATTCTAATTTCACAGGAGTAAAACAATGCTTTACCGCTCCCTGCTCTTTTTGCTGGCTTTATCGGTATCGGCCCCTTCTGCGGCCGCCCTTGAACTGGTATTACCCGATACGGCTTTCCAGGGCGATATGGTTGTCGGCCGCGTCGTACCGCCAGCAAAAGTATGGGCCCGGAGCAAGGCGCTGGCCGTCAGTGAGAACGGTTATTTTGTGATCGGCATACCGAGAGACCAGAAAAGCGATATCGTTGTTCTGGCTAAAAGCGGCCCGGCCCGTATCAAGCGGACGGTGCGGGTCCTGGCCCGTAACTGGCAAATTGAACGGATTAACGGGTTGCCGAAGAAAAAAGTCAGCCCCGACAAAAAAACCCTGAAACGGATCCGGGCAGACGCCGCCAGGGTGACTGCCGTCCGGACATCGGCCCCTTCTCCGGCCGGATGGTTCCTCAGCAGCGGGTTTCGTCTGCCTTTGACCGGGCGGATCAGCGGTGTTTTTGGAAGCCAGCGGATTTTAAACAAAAAACCCCGGAGCCCGCATCGGGGGGTCGACATCGCCGCCCCCATGGGCACACCGATAGTCAGCCCGGCAGATGGGATTGTCTGTCTGGTGGCCAGAAACATGGTCTTGATGGGGAACACCGTAATGGTGGATCATGGGCTCGGTGTCCGTTCCATTTTTATTCATTTAAACCGGATACTCGTTCAAAACGGCGACCGTGTCGCCCGGGGCGATCTTATTGGCCGGGTGGGACAGACGGGCCGCGCCACCGGCCCTCACCTGCACTGGGGCGTATTTGTAAATGCCGTTGCCGTCGATCCGATGCGGGTCGTAAAGAAACAGCCCTGACCCCTCCCTATCCTGTAAAACTGCATGGCAGGTCCACGACGCATTTGCCGCACACATGGGTCGAATCCTGCATCCCGGCCAGGGCATCCAGGTGGATACGGTTGAACTTTAATCGATCCCAGCACCGCTGGCGGTTAATGCCGCTTTCCTCCACGGCCTGAACCGGACAGCGATCCACGCACTTCAGGCACGCTTCTCCCCGTTTGTACAGGCATAATTCGTCTTCTTCAACCAGCGGGCTGTCTGCAATCACCGCGTTGGTCACCAGGCTGCCCAGTCGTCCGGCACAACCGGCGGGGGTAATCATCTGGGCGTTGATGCCGAATCGCCCCAGGCCGGACACAAACGCCAGGTGTTTGTGCGACCAGCGGGCTGCCAGCTTTTCGGGATCAAAATTATGAGTTGCCGGTGTCTGGGCCACTTTAAAACCGCGTTCGACCAGATAGGCGGCGATTTGTTCGGCCATTAATCCGATCAGTTCATTGGTCGCCTCGTAGGCCAGCGCCCAGTTACGACAGGGGAATTTACCACCGTCATTTTCCCTGCCAAGGGATTGTTGAAAAGAAAGGAAAAATACGATCACCGTTTCCGCCCCGGGCAGCAGATCAGACGGGCTCAGGTGATTTTCCGCGGCAATGGCCGGTAAAACATCAAATCGCTCGTCCGCCCGGGCGGTTACCAGCAGCGGCGCCCGCCACCAGTTCCGGATATCCGGCCGAACCTGATACTCACGCATAAATGCGGTAACCAGATCCCTGAGGTTCCGGGGAGTTATCTCGACATCCATATTCCTCCTTTTCCTGCGGCAACGCCATCGTCATCCATCGCCTGCAGGCACATCCATTGATGCTTAAAACAATGATCCGCTCAGTTTTTAAAATACGCGGAAGATAAAGGGCTGTCAATTTCAGGCAGCGTATCTGTTTCCGGCGGGATAAAATCCAAAACCTGTGACAAAAACATCATGATCATCCGGTAGGTGGCCCCCCACAGGATATCCCGGCTCTTTTCCCCTTGATGAATAAAGCAGGGAAGCGCCTGCGCCTGCTGTTTAATAGTAACCGACAGGCCAGGTGGATATGTAATCCGGAAGCGGGCGTAATTACCCGGATTTAATAATTGCCCGATTGAGATAGGGATCACCTTCTCCACTTCACCGTTCAGCCGAAAACGGGTCTGGGATCGAATCCAGCCCACCATGGGATAAATAACCCGGTCAAATAGAACCAGGCGCTGGGCGGGCAACGGCCCCAGAAATCGCACGCCCAGCGGGTTCAACCCCATTTCTTCGAAGCTTTCACGCAGGCAGGTTGCCAGCAGCTGGGAGAGCATCCGGCCGTTTCCGGAAAACCGGCGCCCGATCCCTGAACGCCAGCGGGCAAAGGGAAGCCCAGGTAATGACAGGCACTTTGCCAATACAGTATCCACCCGTGGCGACGGACCGCCGCCTGGAAAACAGAGATCTCCGGGCTGACGGACCTGCCGGGAACGTTTATTGAGGAGCAGCCAGGGATATCGGGAAGTCCTCGGCTGGCTGATGAGAAAAAGCACCGAGGAAGAGGTCGGTGTATCCACATGGTTGCCATTTAATGCAGAAATATTCTGTCCGAGGGTGTCGGTAATGTGGGTGATCAACGAATCGGTATGTTGCAGTAAATCATGCCTTGAGGCCATATTGGCTGAATATCCAAAATTACTGAGTATTTTATAGAATGCTCCGTCTATCCCCGCGCTTCACGGATTAACCGGGCCGCTTTGGATACAATTCTGCAGCTGATTTCCTGCCTGCCAGTATCATGCAGCAATGCCGCCGAGCGGATGTCTTTGATATAACCGGCACCCAGGTCTTAATATGCGGCAATCTTTTCCTCGGGTCTATTTTTTACCTGTCGGGATAAGAATGCAATTCCTTCTTTCCGTGCATTCTTATCCCGACAGGCTGTTTAGATGGACAGCCCCTGTTCCCGTCGCCATCTGGTGAGCGCCTCACATGTCCATATCAATTCAATCGGGCCAGTGGATCGCATAAAATTCTCCATGTGCCCCACAGGAACTATTTTCCTCTGAAAAACATACTGAATATAAAAAACAAGATACCCAGGGCAAACAGCAGCTGGTACAGAGGCATGTTAACGACATAGTCAGCCGCCTGCCGGGCGACGTCGACGTTGATACCATCAATCCAGCTCAGATATTTTTTTTCCACCACATCAACCAGGGTCATCATTCCCGTAGTATAATCTTCCTTCATCATTTTGCCGACTCCCTGAAAAAGAAGCAATACGGCGCTTGCCGCAAAACAAAGTCCACCCAGAATACTCCATTTTGACATGGTTAGAACCCTCCTGATTGCACATTCATGCCCTTCCCTCCCAAAAAAATAAGACCGGCGGGCAATATGAAAATGATGCTGTCGTCTTTATTGATATCATTTCCCAATGTCACATTCCAAAATTTGTATATACGACCAATGAAAAGATATTTCAATGTCTGAGCCCCGGCAGCGGGAAAATAATGATTAAATTTCTATTTACATACCGCGCACTTGCTTTTATACTTATATTTTACCTGTCGAGCTTTGTTCGTACGGGTATTCCCGATGGATGATGCACATGCCGAAAATGCAGGTTGATATTGCTGGTGTTTCCTTGAAAAATCCCGTGATGAGTGCATCGGGAACCTTCGGCTATGGCGTTGAATTTGATTCCCTGATAGACTTGAACTGCCTGGGCGGCATTATCGTCAAAGGCCTGTCGCTGACGCCTTCGGCTGGAAATCCACCGCCCCGGATCGTGGAAACACCCTGCGGGATGCTCAATGCCATTGGCCTCGAAAACATCGGTGTTGAGGCCTTTATTGAAAAAAAGCTCCCCCGGCTGGCCGAATTATCCACACCGGTTTTTGCCAATATTTACGGGAAAACCATGGCGGCCTATGCCGAACTGGCCGCTCGCCTGGACAGCGTTGAGGCGGTAACCGGTATCGAAGTCAATATCTCATGCCCCAACGTCGACGCCGGCGGGATTGCATTCGGCGTTGATCCGGCTTTAGCCGGACAGGTGGTTGCAGGGATCAGGAACCGCACCGGTAAGCGGGTGATCGTCAAACTGTCACCCAACGTGACTGACATCACCGAAATGGCACGATCCGTCGTTGATGCCGGGGCCGATGCCGTTTCGCTGATCAACACCCTCACCGGTATGAGCATCGATATCGAGACCCGGCGTCCGGTCCTGGCCAATATCACCGGCGGCCTGTCGGGACCGGCCATCCGGCCCGTGGCCCTGCGGATGGTCTGGCAGGTGGCCCGGGCCGTAAAGGTGCCGGTGATCGGTATCGGCGGCATCATGACCGCTGAAGACGCCCTGGCCTTTTTCATTGCCGGGGCCACGGCCGTGCAGGTCGGCACCGCTAATTTTGTTGATCCAACGGCCTGTATGACGATTATTGAGGGCATCGAAGCGTATTTAAATAAAAAAAATATCGGCGATATCAACGATTTGATCGGCTCGATTGTAATTTAACAAAAAAGTCCCAGAGAACAATTAATCTTATATTTCAACGATCACATTTATTTTGATAATCAACAGGATGAAAGGAGCGCCGCATGTCATTTGAAAATTTAGAGGAAATTTTTGATTTTGCGATCAAACTGGAGCAGGAAGCCGTGAAATTTTACGAGGACACGGCTAAAGAAGAATCCATGTCCGGCACCAAACAGATGTTAAATGAAATGGCCGAAGAAGAACGCAAGCACGAACGACTGCTCAAAGAGATGAAAAGCAAGGGCATTGTCAAGGGGATGGACCGATACAAATTCAAATGGATTCCGGACATCAAACGCAGCAATTTTCTGGTGGACGTGGAATACGAAAAAGGCATGGCCTACAACGAAATCCTTCTGGTTGCCATGAAAAAAGAAGAAAAAGCCCTGGCATTGTACAACGACCTTTTAAAAAGAGCCGAGGGCGAAGAGGCCAAAAAACTGTTTAAAATCATGTGCCAGGAAGAGGCCCGGCATAAATTGAAATTTGAGACCCTGTACGACGATTATATGGCCGAAATGGGTGACTGAATCGGCCTGAACACTATCAAATCACAGTATTCTGCAACCATGGCAAAAAGCGGGACGGGCCACGGAGGGTGATATGAAAAGAAAAAATGGATGGGTCTGCATTCTATCCGCGTTCTTGATTACGATAACGAGCCTGGCTTTCGCCGGTGATCAGGAAATTGCCGGTGTTATATTTTCCGGAGAAAAGCAGATCGCCGGCCATACCCTGAAATTAAACGGGGTCGCCCTTCGTAAAGCCTTCATGGTCATCAAAGTATTTGCCGGCGGGTTTTACCTGGAAAAGCCAACTCATGATGCTGTCGAGGCGATTGAATCCGAACAGGTCAAGCACCTTCATCTCCATTACCTGACCGGCAAAGCCACCGCCAAAAAACTCCAGGCGGGATTCATCGAGGCGATCGAAGCAGCCAATCCCGCGGAACTGGTCGACAGGCACCGGCAGGATATCGACCGGTTTGCTTCCTGGCTGGATACGGACATGAAGCCGGGAAGTATCACGGAATCAACATATATTCCAGGCAAGGGGTTAACCCTTTGGGTGGCCGGTAAAAAGAAGGGAACCATCCTGGATAAAGAATTTATCCAGATGTACTATCAATATTGCGTAGGAGAAAACGCCGACCAGCGCCTTCGAAAGGGATACCTGGGTCTCGATTAGGTTCTGGTTTCAACGGTATCTCCGTCATACGCTGCCTGGCCGGTATTTTTCCAGATACGCCAGCGAACGCTTCAAGGCCTCAAACGAAAAGACCTCGACGGAAACCGTGCCGGTAAAGGCCGTAAGAGCAGCCATGATCGGGGAAAAAATCGACGGAGAAAGCACATCCAGGGCGCAGTGATCCCGGCCGTTCCGAACGCCATGCAGATGGATCATATTGATCCGTTGCTCCCATTTTCGATACTCGGAGTGCCAGTCGATGCCCCGATCCAGCAGGTGTCCCACATCCAGACAGACAGACAGGTCGAAGGCTTCAATGACCGGCCGGATCCATTCCATGGGATAATTCAGGTTCTCAATCGACAAAGACCGGCCCGGGATACCACTTTTGATTATGGTGTCAACGCTTTCTTCAATGCGTTGCCGCCAGCTGTATATCTCCGCCGGGTCCGTGGCCAAAATGTCGGACGGCAGGTGAAGAATCCGGGCGGTGGGATTCAGGAGCTCGGTCAGCGCCACGACTTCAATCACCACCTCAACGGCCCGCTGCCGGCAGTCGGCCCGCGGGCTGCCCGGTGAAATATCGCTGGGTAAGTGAATATTGTAGCGCAGGTCGAATTCATCGGCCAGCGCCGCCATCTGCCGGATATCCTCCACGGTGGGCAGGTCGGTTTTCCGGGCGCTGTCAAAAATCAGGATTTCAATCTCATCCACATACGGGCCGAGCAAGCGGATATTGGGCACCCAGGACGCCGGATAGATAAAAGACGGCACGCTGAGACGAAAGGGAAACCTGTTATTGACCGACCGGGGTAACCGGCCAGGAAATTGATCGGATAGCGACATCTTTCCCTGCTTCTCAAAAGGCGACACGAACCGCCAGGTTTGCGGCAATGAGCAGCCCCACCCACAATATCGACGATAGCAGCATTAAGTCGCAGGCCTGTCGAATATGGATATTTTTCACCCGGCCGAATCGCACACCGATATAGGGTTTTTCAACCAATACGCCGCCGTAATAATTGGGGCCGTTTAGTCGAACCGCCAGGGCTCCGGCAAAAGCGGCCTCGGGATAACCGGCATTGGGGCTTGAATGGTTGGCCCCTTCGATAAAAGCGGTTTTAAATGAGCGAATTCCGGATTTTCCCAGAAGATGGGCCGCCAGGGCAATGGCCGGTATCGCGAGCCTTGCCGGTAGAAAATTTACGACGTCATCAAGGCGGGCCGCCACTTTTCCAAACTGGCCATACCGTTCATTTTTATAGCCGACCATGGAATCAAGCGTATTCACCATCTTGTAGGCCATGGCCAGCGGTGCCCCGCCAATCATGGCATAAAAAAGAGGTGCCGCCACCCCATCCACAAAATTTTCAGCAACAGTTTCCACCACGGCCCGGCGAATCCCGTTTTTATCCAACGCCCCGGTATCCCGCCCCACAATCCACCCGACGCTTGTCCGGGCAGCCGCTATGTCTGCGGTTTCCAACAGGTTCAGCACATCGCGGGCCGCCTGGTAGAGGGAGCGCATCGATATGGAATAGAAAATTAATATCGTGGCAGCCGCCGGCTTGAATAATGGATGAATAACACCGCACAGGTAAAGAATGCCGAGCGTGATCCCATAGGTTGCGCCAACAAGAATAATTACCATCAGCGCGCCGCTGAAAACCGGCGGCAGTGAAATCCGGCGAAAACGCGGCTGCATGGTGTCGATGGCCCACCCCATCCAGCGGATCGGGTGCGGCAGCCAGTGCGGATCACCAAGAACAAAATCGAGAATAACCGCCGCGATTATCGCTAAAATAAAATCATTCATCATAAGGGTCTTGTTCTACACGCCGCTTTATGAAATAGGTTCGTGGTAATATTTGCCGGTTTGCCGAGCGGATAAACCGAAATTTTAGAAGATACCATGGGAATTACGATTGTTCAACGCAGCAACCTGAAGCGATCCAAAAAAAATCGACTGTTGCCCTGGTCCTGTCCGGTGGCGCCATCACGGGAGGCGCCTTTAAGCTCGGGGGATTACAGGCCTTAAACGGGCGGATGCTTAACCGCAATATAGTTGATTTCGACATTTTCGTCGGGACCTGCACCGGTTCGTTTTTGACGACTTATTTCGCCAACGGCATTACCACCGACCAGCTGGCCAACAGCTTTGGGGGAAAACAGAGCAGCGTTGATCCCATTATGATATCGGAATTTTATTCGCTCAACCTCAAGGATATCCTGACTGCGCCCACCCATATGGCCGAACACCTGGCCACCATGGCGATCAAAGGATCCTTCGATTTTATCAAAACCAGCAATATACTCCGAAAAGAATTCAGAAAGCGTTTTCTGGCCATGGCCATTCGGCCCGCCTGCGAGAATATTCAGGCATTTGTCCGTTATTGCCTGTGCCAGGGAAAAAAACGAATCCGACCCTGTTGATTCGGCTGCCCTGATGACCATATTAAGGTAAGAGACCGTACCCGGGGATAACCATGGTCCTGTGCCGATGATCGGCCACAGATTTCAGGCAGGCGCCCGGCGGCTTTATGAATATCCATGAAAAACCGGAAAAAATCAACACGCGGAGAACGCCCCATGATGAGTCATTTAACGGCCGGATACCGGGAATGGTTCAGACGTGCCACACCGTTCTGGGCGCTTTCCAGAACACCACACCTGCTGCTGGATATAGCCACGCCGGTTTCAGGGGCCATCCTGATACGGGGCGGTTTTCCCTCCGCAGGCGTCATGCTGCTGGGACTGGTCACCGCTTTTGCCGGTTATACCGCTGTTTATGCATTAAATGATATCGTTGATTTTCGGACAGATACGGAAAAAATAAACGCCCGCGCGCATAACGATTCAAAAGCGTATCTCGATAACGCCATGATCCGGCACCCCATGGCCGCGGGTGTCATAAGTATTTCCCGGGGCATACTCTGGGCAGGTTTGTGGAGCCTGCTGGCCCTGATCGGGGCCTATCTGTTAAATCCTGTCTGCGTCTGGATTTTTTCAGGTGGCGTCGGCCTGGAGATCGTCTATTGCCGGCTGTGGAAGGTCACGCCGTTTCGAACGTTTGTAAACGGCATCGTCAAGGCCTGCGGCCCCTTAGCGGCAGTCTTTGCGGTCAGGAGCGATCCGCCTGTTCTGTTTCTTGTCGTATTATTTTTCTGGGTTTTCTTCTGGGAAATCGGCGGGCAGAATATCCCGGCGGACTGGGCCGACATTGAAGAAGACCGGCGGTTTCAGGCCCGGACCATTCCGGTGAAATGGGGCATCGACCGTGCTGCCATTATCGCCGTGCTGGCCCTGATGCTCTCTTTTCTGTTCAATATCGTTTTATTCTTTGCATCGCCTTTGAACCTGAATGCGATTTTTTTTCTCATCCTTGTCGCCGTCAATTTCTATTTCCTGTTGCAACCCGTCAATCGGCTTTACAGGGCCAGGAACCGGCAGGCGGCCATCGCGCTGTTTAACCGTGCCAGCTATTATCCCCTTGCGGTGCTGAGCATAGTCTTCCTGTGGCTGGCGCTATCACGATTCTTTATTTAGAACCGGATGGCCTTGATAATAAAACCGACGCCCATTGAAATCATTAAAACCGCCCCGAATTTGTAAATAATGGCGCGACTTTTCAACCATCTCATCCCGGCCAGCCGGCCCACCAGCATAAGAGCGGGCACCGTACCGATACCGAACGCACACATCAGTCCCATGCCGGACAGAATTCCGATAGACAATGCGGAAGCGTCCATACCGACCCGAGCAACACCGATTAATGCAGTGTAGACCGGCCCGCAGGGTAACAGCCCCAGTAACAGTCCCAGGGGAATAAAGGCCGGCAATGTGGCCCGGTTCAACAACTTCTTAAGACCGCTCGAGATAAAACGGGTTGGCTGCCAGTGGTCGTAAAAGACGGTTCCCGGAGACAACCAGCCGGTCATGGCCAGCCCCATGGCAATGATTAACAGGCCGGTAAAAATGAATACGCCTTTCTGGATACCGGCCATCTGGGCGGTAACACCGGTAAAAGAACCGGTTGCCCCCATGATACCGCCCAGTATCGTATAGGTCAGGACGCGGCCGGTATGATACAAACCATGCGGCAGATAGCGGTTTCCATCTTTCAAGCTCAAAGAAAAAGACACGACAATCGGACCGCACATGCCGACACAATGCCCGAAGCCAACGGTGAAACCGGTCACCAGGTAAACAACCGCCAGGGTGTCAGTAGATAACATCAAAAATAAACTCGGTTTTGCCGATATCCGGTACCGGTACCGTCGCCTTCCAGATGCGATGACCACTCGGACATTTAACGATCACGCCTTTTCCCTCATACAGATTCTTCCCAATGGGTTTCATCTTCACCCGATGGGGCCCCATGTTCATACCCGGCATCCCCAGATCGATATACGGCGGAGATACCGGTGGCTCATAACATCCGGACAGTGCTACGGTAAACACCAGATCCGTCATGGCCTGAATCGGTTTCGGCGTTATATTGAGGCGAATGTCCATATCACCGATACGATCCGTGCAGGCTTCGGTCTGCACGGCACAATTGATCAATTTCCGGTAACCGTTACCGGCATGGAGCATCAGGGGCGGATACCATCCGATCAAAATAATGATCGGTAAAAGCAAAAAAAAACCGAACAGGAAAACAGCTGAATCGCCCGATACGCATCATCCGATCTCCGTTGCGACAGGGTTATTACCTGCAAATATCGCTTTTCCGAATCCACGGGCACGGGCTGATTCAGGGTCATAACGGGCAGGTTGTCGATTTAAAGCCAAAATGCCTATTGTTTTTTGACTACCAGGCTGCCGATGGAATACCCGGCGCCAAAAGAGCAGATAACGCCCATATCCCCCGGTTCCAAATCCTGTTGATAGAGATAAAAAGCGATCAACGATCCAGCCGATGCCGTGTTGGCATAGCGGTCCAGTACCACCGGCACCTCGTCAAAGGTGGCCTTCCGCCCCAGCAGTTTACCGGAAATCAACAGATTCATACTGAGATTGGCCTGGTGAATCCACCAGCGCCGGATATCGGTCGTGGCCAGGTTATGCCGGGCCAGATGATCTTGAAGATGTGAAATGGCCATGGGACAGACCTCTTTAAAAACCCGGCGGCCATTTTGATGAAACAGTTTATCCGGCCCAAATGGATCCACATCACTGGCCCGGCTCACGTAACCAAAATTGGAACGAACGTTGCTGGAAAATTTCGTCTTTGCGCGGGTACTGAGGATTTCATAACTGTGTGAGGCCCTGCAGTTGTCGGCGCGCTCGATGATCGTGGCCGTGGCCACATCTCCAAAAATAAAGTGGCTGTCCCGGTCGCAGTAATTAATCTGCGGCGACGTCAGTTCCGGGTTAATGGTCAGCACGCAGCGCGCGGTCCCGGCCGCCACCATCTCGTAGGCCCGGTGCAGGGAAAACGTGGCCGCCGAACAGGCCACCAGCATGTCAAACCCAAACCCGTCAATGCCCAGGGCATTCTGAACTTCGATGGCAATCGCCGGATACGCACGCTGGGTATAGGCGCAGGACACGATCACCGCATCGATATCGGCAGCCGTTTTGCCGGCGGTCTCCATGGCCTCACGCGCCGCATGGATCGCCATTTCAGCCTGATCGGAAAGGGCGGTTTCCGGTCGCTCTGGAATACGGGGACGCATTCGTGCCGGGTCAAGAATGCCATCTTTTATATAAACATGGCGCTGCTTGATACCGGAGGCTTTTTCGATGAATTCCGCCGAAGACATGGCCTTGGGTTCCCGCTCTCCTGCCCTGATGGCCGCCGCATGACGGGTGTTGTATTCCCCGGCCCAGGCGTTATAGGCCGCAACCAGTTCGTCGTTCGTAACAATATATTCAGGGGTCCATAACCCGCTGCCACTGATGACAACCGAAGTTGATGCTGAGTTTGGCATATTTATCCTTTTTTTCTTTACTAATCCATTGATCCATTAGAGCTGTCTGCCGGTGCCGCCAGTTTCGGACTCATCCAGCAAACCCGATCCTATTTAACTCGCAATCCTGATAAAAATCAATGTTCATTTCCTGCCATGCAGCGTGTCCGCTTAAAACCCCCTTCGTTTAAGCGGATACGGTAACGACTTCCCGGATACTAAAATGGCCAGACTCGTGGAATGAGCAGGGTCGATGCAACAACAAACAGATTCAGGGGGATTCCCAGCTTCAGGTAATCCGTAAATGTGTAACCGCCGGGCCCGAAGACCATCAGGTTGGTCTGGTATTCCAAGGGAGTGGCAATACATGCACTGGCGCCGAAGCAGATCCCCACGATAAAGGGCTTGGGGTCAACGCCAATATAACCAAGCTCGAACACCGATAACCCATCATGGCCGTAACTGACGCTGAGATCGCTGATGATGATATTGGTCGAAGTTCCAATAAGGGTGCAGGTCCCCGCAAGTATAGACGCATAGGAGACCGGAATCAGGTAGCTGGACGGACTGAGATCGAACTTGCAGCACATGGTCATGACGACCGGTATAAAGAGGATCACCACCGGCGTATTGTTGATAAATGCGGAGGCCAGAGCCACGGAAATAAGGATGATCAATAAAGCAGGTTTGGGGTTTCCCCTGGCAAACCGGATAATTTTTCTACCGAGAAATTCGACCCCGCCGGTGCGGATCATTCCCTTTGACACGACAAACGTCGCCCCGACGGTAATAACAGCGGGGTTGGCAAATCCTGCCACCGCTTCTTTGGGGGTAAGTATCCTGCTGACCACGAGTACGACCATGATACCGATTGCCGTAAGATCTACGGAAATGACCTCGGTAACGAGAAGATAGAGGGTCACCAGCAATATTGTTGAGATAATCCAGATATCCTTGAAGATCTACCTTAAATGAATCGTTTTATTATTGTAGTGATCCTGCCAGGATTGTCCAGCTTCCATCAGCAATTCTTTAGAAAAATGGAAAAAATTATTTCTGAAAAAACAAGTGATCTTCAACCGATTCATCGGGCCATAGACAAGTGCGCCTGTTTCATCATTTTTTTAAATCGTTGGTCAAAATGAGAAATATCCGGTTCGTTTGCTATCGAGTCGTTGAAGATATATTCGAATGGATCGGGCGGGATCTGTTTCTTGAAATGGAACGGAAATAATACACCCTGGCAATAAGAGGAAGACTCATGTCAAAGAAACGTAAAAAGTACCCATCGGAACTAAAAGTTCAAATTATTAAAAAAAAATCTGGTTGATCGGCGATTGACAGAATTTGGCAGAACTCGTAAGATCAGCCCTATCCGGTGAAACGGAGGCAGACTCTGCTGGAAAGCAGCCTGCCGAGGGATAACCGGATGCAGGTGGCACTGAATGATACCCCGGAGGGAAATAGCGGACTTATTTCACGATTCCTCTCCACTCCAATTTGTAACATTCAAGCTTTCCTGCCCATACCTGAAAAATCCAATATAATTGGCGCGCGATGCGCACCCTTTTATGTTTTTTTGCAGCTTATTTTAAATCCGGAATTCTCCAATTTTCGCTGAACCAAAACATTACAATCTAACCTTATTCGTTGAGAGTAAATTAACTTTAATCCATTCATCTGCTTCTTGTCTTTCCCTGAAGCTTTTAAATAACCACCCAGATTTTTCCACGTGAACGTGAAACATATTTGCTATACCATATTCTAAATCAGTTTTAGATACAAGAATGTGAGCTAATGAACTATTTGTTTTAGATGCATCGATACATAATCTTGCTAATAGTTGAACTTGTTCATTTGAGAGATTGTAATTGGTAACCAATGAGCGATCGATTAACCAATATTTTAGATTTGGAAATATATCACTGTTGAATAATTCTTTTATTTTACTTAATATTTCATCGGCGGAGAATTCGCCTGATAAAGTAAAAATAATACCGGTATTATCATCAGTAATAGTGACATCTATCATTGGTATCTCCTAACTCGGCGGATGACCGGCGGGGAAACTGCAGAGCGAAGCGGCGCAGTTTTCTCCGTCCGTGTCCATCCTTCTTATTACGCCTCCGTGTCTCCCTGGCCGAACCAGAGCAGAGATCTCGAAGACAGGTACTCAGTGAGAAGCAGGTACCGCGTGACCAACTTGGGATTCTTGGCCTTCCGGTCGGTTTCTCTCTGCTTCCAGACAAACTCCTCCACGCGGCCGAGGATCTCCTCGTCTATCGTGTCACGAAAGACTGCCTTGACGCCTTCTCCGAGGTAGTCTACGATCAGATGCCCGTCCGTATCTTCTCCGAGGAAGCTCAACGAGCTCTCTGCTGACTTCTTCCAGAACGAGTCGACTATCCCCTCTTCTGCCTTTTGCGCGCCTTGGACAAGATAGTCGCGCAGGGAGTTCCCAACCACAATGCGAGGATACTGAGCTACAGAACTTTCGAGTTTGTAGGCTTTGGCGACCGCGGGACCATAGAGCTCCCCAGGATACAGCTTCATGCCGACTCCCACATCGATGCCTCCGTGTATCGGCTTGCCTTTCGCGAGACTCATAAGCATCAACGACGCGCATGCCAAAAGCATGCTGCCCACGCCCACCACTGGGCAGAACCGGTCTCTGCGCGCAAGTGAGCTGAACACGACGAAACCATCCGAGAGCCGTTTGTGCTTCAACTCCCAGGCTGTCATCTGGTCCAAGACCTCTTTGATCGGCTCAGGGAAGGACTGCCGCGGCTTTACGGTTGCGTCGAGGACCCGTCGAAGGGAACGGTTCAGACCGCGCATTGCCTCCCTTTGCCCCAGCAGGTCGATGAAGGCGACCGCGTAGTAGCACGCGAATAGATCGTGATTGGGTTGATCTTCCATAAGATGTAACGACCGGTATCACCTGACCCAAGCAGATTTACCGACCAACTTCTGAAAAATGACAAAGGTTAGATTTATCAAGATATTATCCATAATCCCCGCCGTGCTTGGGGGCAGGTGAATACCATTGATATTAGTTATGGTCTTGCCGGAAGACCGACAAGATGAACATGCTGTTCTTTGACAGTTGTTCACTATGTTTGTCTGTAAGTTACTGTAATCTTTAATAGCAGTATTGCCTGAGCGCCAAACGGTAGTGCCAACAAATGAGGATATATTGTTTGACATATAAGGGTTATAGCGCCTATATCGGGGGTGTCTCAAAGAAAGCATCCCCATGTTCGCACGCGTCAAAAAATCCGGAAAATACCAGTACCTGCAGATCGTCGAAAACCGCAAAGTCAAAGGAAAAGTCAAGCAGCATCTGATTAGCACCATCGGCCAAAGGGGTTTTTCCAAAGACCACCAATGCGACGAGAACATCCGGGGCCACGTGTTCTGCAGCTTTCTGGCCCTGGTCCTGCGAAAAGAACTGGAGCGGCGCCTGAACCATGCCGGTCATGTATTCGAGTGGTCCGACATCAAGCGGGATCTTAGAGCCCTGCAGACGGTCACCATCGAAGAAAATGAAAAACGCTTCGCCATTCGGACCGAGTGCCAGGGAAACTGCGGCAAGATCTTTCAGGCGGTCAGAGTAGTACTGCCGCCGACAATCCGCGAGATTGCATGAAAGCAAAACCACCCCGAAACAGCTGCGGTAGTGCCAAGAGCAAATTTTGATCTCGTAGCACCTTGTTTTTACAGTGTATTAAAAAAACAACTGTCAAAGAACAGACATGCTAAACTGCGACGATGCAGACAAGCTGTCCGTGCTCCGACGAGCAATTTGGGACCCATTCTCGCACGGACACCTTATCTGCTCAGTGCCATCGCTGGCATTACCCCTTTCCGGCAATACGGTGCGCCTGGGAAAGAGGCACCAGCAACAGCCTGCCGACCAGCCGCAACAGCCGGTCACCACTTGCCAGGCAGGTTCGCCGCACGGCGAACAGGACCTGTGCGGCCGCGGTTTGCTCCCAGAACCAGTTGTCTATCTCCATTCCCGAGGGAAAACGGCCGCTGGGCTGAGCGCACGCGGCTTCGTAATAGTAGGCCTTCAGATCGTGCACTACCAGATTGAGTGTATATCCCAGCGCGAGGTCCGGCCGCGGATTGGCCGGAACGCTCTGCGTGAATGCACACAGCAAATCCACCATGGTCGCCAAGTCCAGGCTGCTGGCTTCCACGGTGGTTCGGCTCCGATTCTTTACGGCCAGATCGTAGCTCGGCCGTATCTCCAGCACTTCTTCGCGAAAGACCCTTTCCAGGGCGTCTTTGTTTTGCATCTGCTCGGTTTTGCGATCAAGGTTGAGCGGGCAGATCCAGGGAGAATCGCCGCCGGCCGGCGCCGGTAAATCTTCGGCGAAATCCTGCAGCACGGGCCCGTCTTTGGCTTCCAGCAGCTCTAAGGCAGCCAGCAGCACCCTTGTCTGAAAATCGGCATCACCGGCCACACCCAGGGGTCGACCCAGTTCAAAGGGAACCCAGAGGGCCCGCGGCGGCCGGATGGCAACCGTATGCTCCCGGATGAGGCTGATCTGGGTGGTGGCCAGCCCCTCTTTTTCCAGATAATGGCCAAGCGCACCCACGGCGCGCGTGCAAAAGGGTCAGACAGGCACAAGCAAAACGGCATCCACGCCATCTTCTATAAGCAACCGTGCCAGTTTGCAAGCCGAATCTTTCATGGTTTGCGGCTCCAGCGCGCCCATAAAAGAATAATGAAGACCGGCCACAGAGCCAACAACTTTCTGCAGGGCAAGCTCCCTCAAACGCTCTAACGGAAAAACCACGTTGATGTCCTGCTGGTAGGCGCTGCGATCGAAATTGGTAGAGACATGCGACATTACCAGTTCATTGGCACCAACGTCGCCCGGAATCACCCGGTAGGCATCTTCAGGCTCCAGGGTAAAGGGCCGGTCACCGCGAAGATGGAGCCCGGCGGTGGAAACAAGGCTCACCCGCCGAGTATTCAGCGGAGGGCCGGTCACCCAGGAGCGAGAGTCGATGGCGGGTAACGGTAGTTTGTCAATATGCGAGCGCAGAGGCTCCGGGAGATTATTGAGCCGGGCCATGGTTTGTTCCTTTCTTTCTGATGATAACGGGTTCGGAAAAGATCGATTTTATCGAGCCCAATTATTTCCAGACAGATCCTGCCCCGCAGCGGCACACCGGTGTTTCAGGAAATATTATAATAGTATTTTGTTTAAATTTGATATAGTTAGAGGCCTTATCCTGCCGAAGGCGGCCTCTAACTATACAGGCGCGGATACGGGATCCACCAACCGAAACATCGGGTTATGCTTGCTTCTCCTTTTTTTCTTCTTCGAGTACGACTTTCCTGCCACAAAGATCACATTTACCATCTTCTGTAATGGTGGGCTGTTTGGGCGCCTCACCGCCACAAATTCCGCATTTCGGCATCTCTGTTCACCCCCTTTCCATGGTTTCTGCCTGAATTTTAAGCACAACTTACTAAAGTCAACCCGGAAATTCTGTAGCGGTTGCTACCGGATCAATGATTTCTGACGATGCGTTTCAAATCTATGCGGCGGATGCATGCAAAAGACATTAAAGAAGCCCGAGCGGCTACCCCGGGCAATGGCGATGAAACAACCTTAATCCGGTACAATCAGTATTTTGCCTTCCACGATGATTTTGCCGGCGGTTTTAAGCGATTTCATGGCCCGGGTGATACTGACACGATGAGCACCGATGAGAAAACTTAACTCCTCATGGGTCAGTGGAAACTGGATGATGCGACCGCGAGGACCCGCGATACCATGCTCTTTCGCGACATTGTGCAGTACGCGATAGAGCCGATCTTCGATATGTGTTTCCACCAGGTTTTCCACGCGCGTGGTCAGCCATGAAATTTTTTGGCTTAAACTCTTGATGACCTGCAGGCCGATATTGGGGTGTTCCAAAACGAGTTTTTCGAACTGAGCGCGGCTGAATCCGCACGTGAGCGTATCTTCCATACACCAGGCGCTGACAGGATAGATACCCTTTCCGGATAACATGTTTTCGCCTACAAAATCGCCCGCTTTTCGAATATCAAGGGTGATCTCGGTTCCGTTCTCGAGCACTTTGTTGATTTTGATACGCCCGCCTTTGATAAGAAACATTTCGTCAGCCGGATCGCCCTGTAAAAATATTGATCGGCCTTTTATCCATTTCCTTCGCAAGGCGCCCTGGACCAGGGCTTCAAGGTCTTTGGAATTTAGATCTTGAAATATCCAAAGATGACCGATGCACGTTTGCGATAGCCTATTTCTACCGATAGCGGTCTGCTCACACAAACATGACATATCCTTCTCCTCTGTTTAAGGGATCAGGCGGTGTATCCTTCGGGTGATTGTTTACAGGCAATTGCCCGACACTTTGAATCATCAAAATGAAAGGATACACACACCATGGCCAAAGATAACCCATTCGTAGATGATCCCATCACATACGTTTTATGACATGGATCGCGGCGGTTACCCGCAGTGGTATCAGCGGCTGAAGCAGAGGCATTTTTACAAAGAAATATAATGCGATTTCAGACAATAATGGTCGTCACCGATGAGACCGACAAGACCAGGGACGGGTTTCGGATCATATGGGTTCACAGCAGTTCAAAACAAAAAGACGATCAATAAAGGAGGCAGAAAAGAATAGATAAAGCCGTTGCGGCATTCGAATCCCTATTTCCGAAATTAAATACATATCATCTAAAAATCAAGAAAGAGATCAATGCGGCAGCCGATAATACCTGTAAAGGAATTAAGCCGTTCCTTAAAAAACGGATGTATACTAAAAAGTCTGTTTTGCCGGTCGCACCGGTTTTCCTTAAATCGGACTTTCATGTTTTAATAGGGAATAAATATCCGCCGCTTCCGTTATTATAATTAAGAACGCTTTTACTGAAACGCGGCGACAGGCAAACTAGGCAGGCCATGATCGTGTGATCCGGCCTAAATTATCCCGCACTTGCTGCCTCGAATGAAAAGGAAAGTGGCATGCGGCATCTTTCAACTCTTTTAACAAGTCACAATAAACCAGTGCCAGGAAAGATCGTTTCAAGAAAACTGATCAACGATCCGAAACAGGAATATTTTCTCTGTTTACCCCGGAAAAAATGTAACGACCGACCGATGTTTGTTACCGTGCACGGAGTGAAACGCATAGCCAAAGAGCATGCCTGCGAATTTGCTCCTTTTGGCGCCCGCTATAACGTTATTCTGGTCGCGCCGTTGTTTCCAAAAGACCGGTTTCGTGATTACCAGCGACGGGGACTCAAGGGAAAAAGTGTTCGCCCCGATCTGGCGCTAAACCGGATTAGTGATGAGGCGCACTTGTTGACCGGCACCAACACGAACCGGTTCTTTATGTTCGGTTATTCCGGCGGGGGGAGGCAGTTTGCCCATCGATACGCCACGGCATATCCTCAAAACCAGAAGCGGATTGTAGTGGCTGCCCCCGGCTGGGATACCTTTCCCGATCACAGAATCAGGTACCCGCGCGGCATTCGAAAGACGCGCAAATTGAGCAACACAGCTTTTGATCCTGCCCGGTTTCTGTCCGTTCCGGTATGTGTGATGGTGGGAGGAAAAGAGGTCGATAGAAATTCAAAGATTTGAAATATATATGGAATTATTGTAAACTGCCAACCCGGTTAATAGATGCTGAAGAATTCTTTTTTTGCAACATATTGGTGAGATAGCATAATGAAAAGATATGCCTTATTTCTAATGGGTCTATTGTTGATCGTAGTAGCCCAGAGATCCATCGTTCTGGTTTATAAAACAACGATGGCTCTGGTTTGTAACGCTGCGACTGAACTCTGCGGATCTCCATTAGCTTACGCAGACGATGACGACGATGACGACGATGACGATGACGATGACGATGATGATGACGATGATGACGATGACGATGATGATGACGATGACGATGATGGTGTTCCAGCTACCGCAAGACCAAACATGGTAAAAAAAATCCCTCCTGAAGAAGGTCGTGCCGGAAAAGCCTATGAACCTGATACTGTTCTGGCCATAAATGCCGACCAATCTGCTTTGATCAAAGCACGGCGTCTTGGGTTCACCATTAAGCGTCAAGTGAAACTGAAGGCACTCGGATTGACGGTTACTCTTTTCAAACCACCCAAGGGCTCCACACCGCCTGTGAGTCTGAAAAAGCTGTTGCGGCTGAAAACCACTGCAAAATACGATCTCAATCATTACTATGTGGTTGCCGGGGAAAAAAAATGCAATGATTTGCGTTGTTATCCGGCGAACCTGATTCACTGGAAGAATGATTCAAAAGCCTGCCAGCGCAATGCTAAAATTGGTATGGTGGACACGCAGATCGATACTCGAATCCCTTCACTGTCAAATCAGCACATTATCATAAAATCCTTTATTTTCGGGAATAAACCATCGTCAACATTCCATGGATCATCCATTGCCGCCATTCTAGTGGGTGCATCCGACAGTCAATTTCCCGGATTGCTGCCAGATGCGACCCTCTACGCCGCCAGCGTTTTTTCATCGAACAAACAGGGAAAGCAGCATTCAACGGCGTTAGCCGTTGCCCGGGCACTTAATTGGCTTGTCTCCAAGAACGTTCTTGTTATTAACCTGAGTCTTACCGGCCCCCGGAACAGACTGCTCTGGCAAGCTGTCACGCGGGCATTGAACCAAGGCATACCACTGGTGGCCGCCGCAGGAAATGGCGGGCCAAAAGCACCACGCGCTTATCCGGCCGCCTATAAAGGGGTTATGGCGATCACCGCCGTGGACCGTTTTCGCCGCTCATATCGCATGGCCAATCTTGGAATGTATATTGATTTCGCCGCCCCCGGTGTCAATATCTGGACACCCGGTAAAAATGGGAGGGGCCGGCTAAGGAGCGGCACCTCATTCGCGGCCGCCTATTGTACGGCAATGACAGTCGAAGTACTCAACTGTCCTAGCAGGAAAAAAGATCTTAAAGCATTGCAAATGGCTTTTAGAAAAAACGCGATAGACCTGGGCCGTCCAGGAAAAGACCGTATTTTTGGCTGGGGCTTGATCTGCTGCCGCAGGTCCGATCACCGTTATAGCAGGTAAAGAACGACAGGTAACCATGAAATTTCCAATTTATATTTTAAATTATTTTTTTTTGCTGGTCGATAACCATGACAAGCGGCCTTGATAAAAGCTTTCGAGATCAAATCGTGGCGCTGCTACCCAGGATGCGCAGATTTGCGTACACATTGACGTCCAACAGAGAAGATGCCGATGATCTGGTTCAATCTGCTTGCGAGCGTGCCCTGTCCCGCAGGCACCAGTGGCAACCGGGATCCCGGCTCGACAGCTGGATGTTCAGAATCATCTATACACGGAGAATCGATATGACACGTTCGCAGCGATCTCGTCACATACATGTTCCTCTGGGGAAAAAAATACTCAGGTCGATCGGTACCAATGATGGAGACAAGATTGAAGCAAATATCCTGCTGGGCGAGGTGCTGCAAGCGATGAATCAGTTATCGAAGATGGATCGCGCTGTTCTGGCTCTCGTTTGTATTGAGGGCTTTTCCTATAAAGACAGCGCGAAAACTTTGGGAGTACCAATCGGCACAGTGATGAGCCGTTTGGCACGGGCCCGGCGCAGACTCTATGACCTGCTATTCAGTAAAGACAGACACACATAAACCCGAACCGATAGAAGAATACGATATGAAAAAAATAACAGATGAAATCTTAATGGCCTATATTGACGGTGAATTAGACGATCAAAAGGCCAGCAAGATCAGGGAAGCCATTGAATCTGATTCAGAGACATTCAGACGCGCCGAGATATTAAGTGCCAGCGATAGTGCGCTAAAAGGTGCCTATGATTCACTCTTGCAGGAACCTGTCCCCAACCGGCTTATCGAAACTGTGATGGGTTTCAATGCAGATAATCCTTTCAAAATCTTTCTTAAATCGGTAATATCTTTTTTTCATATGCCGCCAGGTTGGAGATTCACTGGCGCAGCAGTTGTTTCATTGGCACTCCTGGTGGCGATAATTCTTGTATCCACCCAGCCCTCCCGTCAAGAGTCCAGTCTTTATTCTCTAATCATAAACACCGGAGGCTTTAGTCATGGACTGGAGACGACGATAAGCGGAAAGACATTTAAAACGGCTGACAATAAAATCAAAGTAACACCTGTTTTCACTTTCGTCGATAAATCGCATCGGTATTGCCGTCAATATGAAATGATCAGCGCCGGGGATTACGAGAATTCTTTATCAAGGGGTATTGCTTGCCGGGATAATTCCGGTCACTGGGAGACAACAGCGCTCGTTTTTCAATCTCCATCCGATACGTCTTCAACAGATACAAATGCCGGCTATATTAAGGCCGGCGGCAATGACCTGATCGATACAATCACCTCCACATTGATGGCCAAGCCACCGATGACACTTAAACGGGAAAAGAAACTGATAAATAATTCATGGCCCAAGACACCTGATCGATAATACTTATTTTGTATTTATTTTTGATATTCGTACATGATCCTGTATAAACAGGAGCGATATTCCATGAAGTTTAAAAAATTGGTGTTTTCAATATCTATGGCATGTTGGATCTTTATTGGATGCGGCTGCCCGATGCGGGCAAGCCAAGCCATGGAAACTGCATGGGATCCATCTGCCCGGCAGATCTCGGATTCAATCCGCCTGTCAACAAAATATCTAGTCAGAACATGTAATCCAAACGGACAATTCAAATATATTGCCAACAAGTCATCTATGCGCCAAGCAAGACCGCACTATAACATTTTGCGCCATGCGGGCGCAATATATGCTCTGGTGCAGTCCTATTATCGGCAACCGGATGATGAGGTACGCACCGCACTCATTGCGGCAAGCCAATTTTTAAAATCCCGGTGTATGAAACCGTTACCGGATCGCAAAGATCTACTTGGGATCTGGACATTGCAGCGAGTTAGCCATGTTACGCAGCCGCCTCAGATTAAACTGGGAGGAACCGGTTTGGGACTTGTAGCGCTCGTCAGCATGGAGAAGGTGGTTCCCGGTTCGACCTCTACATCAGATTTGCGTAAGCTTGGCCGGTTTTTGCTTTTTATGCAAAAAAATGACGGTAGTTTTTACTCAAAATTTATTCCTTCCAGGGGCGGCAAAAACGATCGATGGATGTCGCTTTATTACTCTAGCGAGGCAGCGCTCGGCCTGCTGATGCTCAATGAAATGAGTCCTTCACGTCAGTGGGTGCTGGCAGCAACCAAGGCGATCGCTTATCTGATAAATCATCGCGCCATGACGACAAGTGACCAGTGGTTGCTCATCGCAAGCGCCAAATTGATGACAACGAAGAGCTATCCGTCGGAAATATTATCCCGCGAATCCATTATTCGCTATGTCTCCCGGGCTTGCGAAAATATGCTGCAAGAGCAGGTATTATATTCCCCTACAAATGAATTGATCGGCGGATATCGTATTGATGGGCGCACAACACCGACGGCCACACGCATAGAGGGGCTGCTTGCGGCCCTTCAGATTATCGGGTTAAAAGATCCTGGGCTCAGAAATACCGTGAAATCATCGGCTAGAGATGCCATGCTTTTTCTCTTGCGAGCACAAATAACGCAAGGCACATATTGCGGCGGTATTCCCCGGGCAGTAGGAAAATTTTACCAAAACAAGAAATATAAGAGGCGCAGCAGGGAAATTCGTATTGATTATGTCCAACATGCTTTGAGCGCCATGATCCAGTATGAAAAATATATTATCCTTCCAGCAAATAAAAAAAGTATGAAATCGATATTTGAGACGCGTTTTTTTCCACCCTGAACACCATCATTGATAAGATCCTGGTGGATTTTCGGTGCCCCGTATATGCCATGGCTCGCGGCATGTAGAACGCAAATCTTTATTTTCAGAACCCGGTTCGTACGGCTCCGGCGACTCCCTGGCCGTTTGAACCATGCATGGAAACCGGAGCGGGAGACTTTAAGCCCCTGGCACATACGGCCTGTCTTGAATGTCTCCCGATGGTCAGCAATGAATTGGAACTTCATTTCTGATCCTCCGCAAAGCAGGCCAGCGCTTTTTTTAAGATGCCGCGCGCCTCGATGACGCGTTCCAGTTTACGTTTGACCTGACCTGGTTCCTCATCCGGCGCTTTCAGCCGGTCTTTGCCGGGCAATGCGTTTTGAGGGTCGTCGGCAAGCTGCTCGCCCCAGCGGCACAGAAGGCTGTATTCGACCCCAAGATTACGGGAGGTCTCGGCAATGCCATAGCTTTTTTCAGCGATCAGACGCACGGCCTTCCGTTTAAATACACGGCCGCGGGTTTTTCGTTTTTTTTCTGACATTCGGACACCTCCTTATACCCATATCCATCGGGCTTTTCCTGGTATCCACGAAAACGGGGTAACCGCCAACAAGCTGATCATTGCCTCTTTAGCGTAGCGTGCCTTTTCCCCTGGTATGGGTGTACAGCTTTAACATTTTTCGTCGAATGGAGTGAAAGTAAGGCATAGACAAGCGCTGAACGACGCCCATTAACAGGTTGTCCTTTTTGTGCCTGATAACACATTAAGGCCTGTGAGCTACGATCACCCCATTTACCATCCGTTGAGCCGGGATCATAACCGGCTTGTGTCAATGCACTTTGCAGTGCTTTAGCTTGATCATGGGGCGAAAGGGATTTATACTCATCCAGTTTTTTTCTAAACCGTTGCGGATCTGTCCAGCCGGCTTCAATACAAGATCGAGAATTAATACCAAAATATCGTGAAAGATGTACCATTACCGCTGATTCTGCAATGCGCCGTTGTGAGAATTGTGGGCCTTCATTAAAACTATTGGAAACATCTATCTCGAAAAAATCCTTACTGCCCTCAATCCTCAATAATGATTTATTGTGATTATGGCCAATGTCCAGGCTGATTGCGGATGCATATAATACCCGCCCGTTTACCGCAGAAACAAAATCACCGGCTATCACATCGAATTCCCGGGTAGATCCGATATCGAGATGAAAGTCGCCAAATTCCGCTTCCAGTCCGCCGCCAATTTTCTTCACATTTTTGTCATCTTGGGTCCATGCACCAGAAAATACGAGATAGTTAGATCCTCCATCTGGTTTCACGATTTTATTGGTTGTTGTATGAACCCGGTTTGTTCCAAGTTTACTGATGGCC
>QNYZ01000107.1 GCA_003973265.1 Deltaproteobacteria bacterium
TTTATTATTTAAAGTTATTTCAATAGGTTACACTGTTTACGGAAAATAACTTTGCGAAAAAATATATTCGGAAAATGCGGTGACCCACGGTTGATATACCTTTATTTCTTCAGCGAGAATTGCTGTCTGTACATGGCCGGCCCGGAATACAACAATGAACCCCGGCGCAGGTAAGGGGGGGACCGGGTTTGACCTGGGCGATGGGCGTTTTGCGTAAAGAGGGGGTTTCATTTCCAATAATTGTGTAATATGGTCATCAACGTTTCGGGCAGTGTAACCTTTAAGGCGCAACGGAGCCAAAGGATGACGGATTCAACCTATCTTCACCCGACGGCCATAATCGACAGTGATCATCCCCGGATTCAGGAACGGGCCCGTTCCCTGACCCGTGGGGCGGCCAATGATCCGACGGCCCAGGCGATTGCATTGTATTACTGGGTGCGGGATAAGATTCGGTATGACCCCTATACACCGTTTCACAAGGCCGAGCATTATCGTGCCAGTATTATAATGAAAAACGGCAATGGGTTCTGCATCCCCAAAGCATCGCTGCTGTGCGCCCTTGGCCGGGCCTGCCATATTCCAACCCGGGTCGGGTTTGCCACGGTGCGTAATCACATGGCGACCCGGCAGTTGATCGACATGCTTGGTACCGACCTTTTTTCCTGGCACGGGTTTGTCGAGTTCTATCTGGGGAATCGATGGGTGAAAGCGACGCCGACCTTTAATATTGAGTTGTGCAAGAAGTTTAATGTCCAGCCACTGGACTTCAACGGTAAGGACGATTCGATTTTTCAACAGTACAATTCCGATCGGCAGCAGTTTATGGAATATGTGGCGTTTCTCGGCGTTTTTGCGGATATCCCGGTGGATGATATCGTGGCGGGCTGGAAGAAGACATATGGTAAAAAGCGGGTCGATCAATGGATTGACGCGCAGGAGCGAAGCGGTGGGAATCTCGGGCGTAATTTTATTAAAGAGGAACCTGTTGAATGAAGAAAAAGAATAATAAAATCGGACGTAACGATCCCTGTCCCTGTGGCAGCGGGAAAAAATTTAAAAAATGCTGCGGCACAAAGAAGCGGAAAACAACCGGGGACGACAGCTCGTTGTATGCCCGGCAGCATAATATTCAATTGAAGACGCCGGCTGATGTGGCCATGATGCGCCGGGCGGGAGAACTGGCGCTGAAGACCCTGGATGAAGTCGAAGCAATCATTCGGCCCGGAATCACCACCGATGATATCAACACCCTGGTGCATGAATACACCCTTGCCCATCATGCCGTGCCCGCGCCCTTGAATTATCGGGGAAGTTATCCCAAAAGCGTATGCGTCTCGGTCAATGAAGTGATTTGTCACGGCATCCCGGGGCCCCGTGTATTAAATGACGGTGATATTGTTAATGTCGATGTCACGCCGATTCTGGACGGGTATTATGCCGATGTGAATAAGATGTTTTTTGTGGGCAGACCGGGGCCGGATGCGAAAAAAATTGTTGACGTAACCCGGCAGTGTCTGAAAGAGGGGATCGACATGGTTCGCCCGGGCAATACCATCGGTGATATCGGCTGGGCGATCCAACGATACGCGGAAAGCCAGGGATGCTCCGTGGTAAGAGAATTCGTCGGGCACGGTGTCGGTTTCGACTTTCACGAACCGCCCCAGATCCCCCATTTTGGCCGGAGAGGTGAGGGCCTTACAATGGTTCCCGGTATGGTGTTTACCATCGAGCCCATGATCAACCTGGGTAAACGGCACCTGAAGATTTTAGACGATCAGTGGACAGCCATTACCGCGGACGGTTCTCTGTCGGCTCAGTTTGAACAAACCCTTCTGGTCACCGAAACCGGTGTGGAAAGCCTGACACCGTTCGAGTTGTAAGGGGGGATAGGGTTGGTTGGGTTGGTTGGGTTGGTTGGGTTGATTGGGTTGAGTTGGGTTGAGTTGGGTTGATTGGGTTGAGTTGGGTTCGTTGAGTTTGTTGGGCCTGCTGGGTGAATTGCGTTTGTGGTCTTCATTGCGTTGGAGAGCATTTATGATCAAAATAGAAATTCCCGGATTCGGAAAACTGGTGCTTGCCCATGTCGTGTTCGATTACAATGGAACGCTGGCCGTTGATGGCGAAGTGATTGCCGGCGTCAAAACGGCCCTGCGGTCCCTGGCCGATCGGCTGACCATCCATATCCTGACAGCCGATACGTTCGGCAAAGTCAAATCCCGGTTGTCGGATCTGCCCTGCGAAATATCGATTCTGCCGCCGGGTGAGCAGGATGTCGGGAAACGGGAATTTATTCAATCGCTGGGTGCGGAAAAAACCGTGGCCATGGGAAACGGCCGCAACGACCGGCTGATGCTTCAGGCAGCCGCCCTGGGCATTGCCGTCATCCTCGGTGAAGGGGCCAGCGCCCAGACCCTTTCCATGGCGGACGTGGTGTGCACCGATATCCTCGATGCGCTGGCACTTCTGGAAAATCCTCTGCGCCTGGTGGCAACCCTGCGATCATAGCGCCGTGTAACAGACGAAATTACCCAACCCAACTCAACCCAACCAACCCAACCAACCCAACCAACCCAACAAACCCAACGAACCCAATCAACCCAATTCACCCGCAAACCCTAGTGCGCTTCCGCCCAGTTTTTTCCCACGGCCAGATTCACTTTCAACGGTACCTTAAGATCCCACACCCCTTCCATGATCGACGTAACCAGCGACCTGGCCTGTTCCAGCTCATCGGGCGGGACTTCAAAGACAATTTCATCGTGCACCGACAGGAGCATGGCCGTTTTTAACCCTTGCCGCTGCAGTTCGTTTTCGGTTTGAATCATGGCCAGCTTAATCAGATCGGCGGCACTTCCCTGAATGGGTGTGTTTACGGCGGTGCGTTCGGCAAAACTGCGGATATTCCGGTTGCGGCTGTCGATTTCCGGCAGCAATCGTATTCGTCCCAGCAGGGTTTCGGTCTGGCGGGTCGAGCGGACCGTGGCGATGGTGTCATCGATAAATTGTTTGACGCCGCGATAGCGGGCAAAGTAGTTGTCGATATACGTGGCCGCCATCTTGTTGGTGATTTTCAATTCTTTGGCCAGACTGAAGGCGCCCATGCCGTAAATAATTCCGAAATTGATCACCTTGGCCTGGCTGCGGAGCTCACTGGTCACGGCTTCCGGGGGTACATGAAAGACCTCCGAGGCCGTACGGCGATGGATATCTTCGTTGTTCAAAAAGGAAGAAATGAGAATCTCGTCGTCGGAACAATGGGCCAGCAATCGCAGTTCTATCTGGGAATAATCCGCTGATAAGAAAACCCATCCTTCTTTCGGTACAAACGCACTGCGGATCTGCCGCCCCTCTTCGGAACGTATGGGAATATTCTGCAGATTTGGATCCGAACTGGAAAGCCGTCCGGTGGCCGTCACGGTTTGATTGTAAGACGTATGGATACGTCCTGTTTCCGGATGGACGAGATCGATGAGGGCATCGGTATAGGTGGATTTTAATTTACTCAAGGTCCGATATCGTAAAACCAGATTCGGTACGGGGTGGCGATCCGAAAGGGCGGTCAATACTTCCACATCGGTTGAATATCCGGTTCTTTTGCGGGTTTTTTTCTGAAAGGGCAGGTTTAGTTTTTCAAAAAGAATCCGGCCCAGTTGCTGGGAGGATTTGATATTAAACGATTCCCCCGCCTCCCTGTGAATTTTTATCTCAAGTGATTGAAGTTCCCTTTGAAAGGTATCGGAAAGTGTCAACAGCTGTCGCCGATCAACGCACACCCCCCTCATTTCCATCCGCCGGAGAACATCAATCAAAGGGATTTCCACCGTTTCAAAAAGCGAAACCAGCCCCAACTCTTTCAGGCGGGGTTCTAAAATATTTTTAGCCATCAGGGTTACGTCCGCATCTTCACAGGCATACGGGGTGGCCCGTTCAAGGTCGACGGATTTAAATCCGGCCCCGGATTTATCTTTCCCCACCACTTCCTTATAGGTAATGGTTTTATGGTTTAAATAATCCATGGCGATCTGGTCGAGGTTATGGGCGCGTTTGGACGGATTGATCAGGTAGGAAGCTACCATCGTGTCGAACACGACGCCGTTGAGGCGGATGCCATGCCGCTGCAGTACTGTCCAGTCGTATTTGATGTTCTGGCCGATTTTACCAATTCCGGGGTCTTCCAGGATCGGTTTGAGCCGCTGAATCACACGGGAAAGGGGCAGTTGTTCGGGGGCATCCGGGTAATCGTGTCCACAGGGAATATAAAACGCTTCATCTGGCGCGAGGGCAACCGATACGCCCACCAGCTCGGCGGCCATGGGGTTGATTGATGTGGTTTCCGTATCAAGGGCGAAAACAGATGCTTTTTCCATCTGACCTATCAGATGATCAAGGGCGGATTCATCAAGAATAGCGGTATATTTTTTTTTGACGGGAGGGGCTGATTCCGTGAACTGCTGCTGCAATTGCCTGAATTCCAGTTCCTGAAACAGATCACCCAGGGCTTTTCTATTCGGCGAAGGGATGCGATACGTTTCTACCTGAAACGGTAAATCGACCGTTGTATCAATCGTCACCAGCTGTTTGCTCAAAAAGGCCTGATCCTTGAATTTCAACAGGTTTGCATACAGCTTTTTCTTTGATTTGAGCGTATCAATTTCTTCGTAAAGCTGCTCCATGCTGGTATGGGCCTGAATGAGTTTTTGCGCGGTTTTGGGCCCGATCCCGGGAACGCCGGGGATATTGTCGGCCGTATCTCCCGATAATCCCATCATGTCGATGATTTGTGTCGGTTTCAGCCCGAAATCCCTCTGGATCGTATGGATATCAATCGTTTTTTCTTTCATGGGATCCCATAAGGTCGTTTTTTCGGTGACGATCTGCATAAAATCCTTGTCGCCGGTCACCATGACCACTGAAAAACCGTTTTTTTCCGCCTGCCGGGCCACGGTACCGATGAGGTCATCGGCTTCGAATCCGGGCATTTCAAGGATGGGTAAATTAAAGCCGGCGGTAACTTTTTTAATATACGGAATCTGGGGAACCATGTCTTCCGGCATGGGGGGGCGGTTGGCCTTGTAAGCATCGTATAGTTGATGACGAAATGTGGGGCCTTTGGCATCAAAAAACATCACCGCGTATCGGGGCGACCGTTCGTCGATGAATTTGATCAGCATGCGGGTGAACCCGAAAATGGCGTTGGTGGGAAATCCCCTGGAATTGGACAGGTTGCGGATGGCGTGATACGCACGGTAGATATACGCCGTCCCGTCGATGAGATAAAGGGTCTGATCGTTTTCGTTTGACGTGTGATTCATGTTCGTCTCGTTTCATTGACAATTAGCATCGGGGCAGATATTTTTTACCGCTCATGGAGATGGCGTTGCAACACGGACACATGAGCCGTAAATGTCGAATATAACCAGTCGCTCTGGCTGATTTGAAAGGATATAAATGCAGACCGGTGATAATCCACAACACGCTGTTCGCAGGCCCGGCCGCAGGCAACGGCGGAAAAAGGCGATCGAATGCCATTGCTGCCATCAGACCTTTTCGTTTTGCTGGCAGTGCCGGTGCGGGTTTGCCATCTGCCAGGCCTGTATGTATGAAAATGAATGGGGAATGACCTGTAATGGGATCACCTGGCAATGTCCGGATTGCGGGGCACAAAATGGCCTGGGAAATCAGTAAGCGTTTTAATCGTCAGGGGCAGACGCATCAACGTTAGATGCGAGCCCGCATACATTGCAGCACCCGTCCGGGCCAATGGTACCGATACAGCTTTCATCCCGGCAGAGCGTCCGGTCGTCCCAGTCGGGTACCGTATCCGTTTCGTTTTCGGTTGCCCCGCCCATATCATCGGAATC
Organism: Deltaproteobacteria bacterium; assembly: GCA_003973265.1. Classification (GTDB taxonomy): domain Bacteria; phylum Desulfobacterota; class Desulfobacteria; order Desulfobacterales; family QNYZ01; genus QNYZ01. The sequence goes on from QNYZ01000107.1 coordinate 5,865, forward strand.
GATTTCGGCGATTTCATCTTCGGCCGCTGCCGGTGCGGGTTCCTGGTTTTTTCCGGTTGTACCGGCCGGGGCCGCCGTTTTTCCATCCAGTGACAGCCCGCACTCCCGACAATATCCATCCGGCCCGATCGTACCGATGCAGCTTTCATCCGGGCAAAGAATCCGGTGATCCCAGTTATCACCATCAGGGATATTCTGATTGTCGTCTAACATGCTGATCCTTTTATTTTTTCTTTATGTGGCGGCTTAACTTTCCTGGTTTCTTTTTTTCAGAGGCGGGCGGTTCCGGTTCCGGCGTATCTTCCTGTGCGGTTTTGATGGTCTCGTTTACGGCCTGATAGATCATTTTAAAGTTTTCCGGAAACATTACCGGTGAGATTCGGCCCATTTCGATAAATTTCACTGTGATCTCTTTGGCGGTTCTTAAAATGGTTTCATCCAGAGAACCCATACAATGCCTCGTATCTATATTATTAATAATTTTGAACTGTTAACAAATAATAATCTCATTGTCAATCCCCTTTTAGAGAGCGGAAAACGGCTCGTTCAAACGATTTGTTTCACAGCACGGGTTTAAGCCGCCGGTTTTAAGGGGTTACAGGGTTGCCGCTGACATTGATGATCAGGTATCCGCGATCCGGTTCAGATATCTGTCACCGGTCGATTAACGGCCGGGGGGATCACCTCCGAGATGACTGCTGAATACGACCGGGATACGGCGGCCGTTTAATCGATAGCGGTCATACCGGATTCGGAAAAGTACCGGTCGATGAGCGGCAGGGCCTCCGATCGGGTACGGATTCGTTTAATTGTTTCGCGGAACCGGGCGTTGTGGGGCAGTCCCTTAACGAACCGTCCCAGTCGGCTGCGCATCATCCGGCAGGCCACGGTCTCGCCGTAATAAGCGATCGAGGCATCGAGGTATTGGATCATTATTCTTTGCCGATCCTGGAGGTCAACCTGTTTTGGCATCCGGCCGGCAAGCGCCTGAAGCGCCTGGGAGAAAATCCAGGGATGACCAATGGCGGTTCGACCGATCATCACGCCGTCACAGGCCGTTTGGCGGAACATCTCGATCACATCGTCGGGGCGTTCGATATCCCCGTTGCCTACCACCGGGATTCTGACGGTCTGTTTGATCCGCCCAATGAGCGGCCAGTCGGCCCGGCCGCCAAACCCCTGGGTCGCCGTGCGGGGATGAACGGCAATGGCATCCACCCCGCTCTCCTCTGCCATGCGGGCAATGGCAATGGCCTGGTCGCCGGAGCGATCCCAGCCGCTGCGGATTTTAATCGTCAGCGGAATCGATATGGCTTCCCGGACAGCGGCCAGGATTGCTTTGGCCCGGTCCGGGGTCCGCATTAATGCCGCGCCGGAACCTGTTTTCACGACCTTGCGGACGGAACACCCGAAATTAATATCGAGGATATCCGCGCCCGCATCGGCCACGATTCGGGCTGCATCCGCCATGATGGCCGGATCCGCACCGAAGATCTGTATGGAAAGCGGTTTTTCGGCTTCGTCACTGTTAAGCATCCGAAAAGTTTTTGCCGATTGATGCAGCAGGCCGTTGGCGCTGATCATTTCCGAGCAAACCAGGCCGCAGCCGGCATTTTTGACGATGAGCCGAAAGGGGAGGTCGGTGATACCGGCCAGGGGTGCCATGATGAGCGGGTTGGCCAGCTTGACCTTTCCGATTTTGAGAATCGGGCCGGTGGTCATGATGGCGACACCGGATTGGCATAACAAAACAGACAATCATGATAACACGGATGCCGGCGGTAATCGCCGATATCCACGGCGGTATGGCAGCCGCATCCCTGTTTTCTTCGCTGGCCGGTATCGCGGCTGAACGATACACCCTCCCCGTACAGCCGGGCCAGGAGATGGTGGTCGATACAGGCGGCCGCCTTAACGCCGCTGCCCGGTGGCAGGGCCGCCAGTACCGCCTTTTCGCAACACGTATACAGATCGATACGGTTGCCTGCCAGATGTGCAGCCATAAAGGTGAGGACCCGTACTTTTTTTTGCAGCGGGGGATCGATAAACCGGAAGCCGGCCCGTTTTGCCGTTCGGCGATCGATTTTTTTATAATCGTCGCGGAAGCTGGTAATACAGCGCCGGATACCGTACCGGGCGGCCACATCGGCGATACGTTCGAAATCAGCCAGGTTGTGCCGGTGGCCGGATGGGGTTTTGTAGAAACAGACCGGGTCAAAACGCCAGGTGACGGCCTCGGGACCGTAGACGGTGCACAGCGTCTCCAACTGGCCGAGCCGATCGTCAAGCGGCGGTATGTTCGGTTCCAACGGGCGGGATTCGGAATTGATCGTAAAGTTGAAGAAAAGCCGGTAGCCATACCGCCGGAGCCGTTCACCATACCCTTCATCGATGAAGGGGCCGAAGTTTTTGGACCAGAAGACGATCGAATGGACATGCCGAGGCGCAAGCGGGATGGTTCTGGTCCGCAGGTTATACGGGTTGACCGTTTCGACGGACGCCTGTTTGATCTGCTGCATGAACCACGGCATATAAAAACCCGGAATATCGGTCCGGCGCGAGGCGGAGATGACCACTTGCCGATGCGTCATCATCCGTCCTTTTTCAAATCGGCCAGAGAAATCACCTTGCCGCCTTTGGATGAACCGGTTTCAGGCTTTCGGGTATCCGGCTTCGATATAGAAGGGACCGGATGATCCGTATCCAATAATGTTTCCGGTGCCTCGACTAATTCAAGCCGCATGGCTTTTCCGCCCATCGTATACGGCTCTCCGTTGATATAGACATCTCGCAGAATCCAGGTAACGACCTGAAGCGGGAGTTGGAGAAACAACAGTTTAACATGATACCAGTTCGGTTTATGATCAGGCAGAATTTCTTCAACACGGGCAAAGACGAGCGGTTTGTCTTCCATGTAGATTAAAACAATATCGTTTTCAACGGCCATGACGGGGTCTTTCCTTTTCCTTTATACATGTTTACGCAGCGTTGCCGGGTTGGCATTCAAGTATCGATTATTGATGATAACCGCTATCTTGCATATTACCATCGCTATCCACTGGCGTAAAGATGAGACTGACAAATGGGGGGTTTAGCCGCTGTTAATGCGAAAAGCGGGGTATTTCACAGGGGGGATTGAGATAGAGCGGTTTTTTTGAAAAGATGGTTATCTATTTAAAAAGATGCGATATATCAATATGTTGCTGTATTTATTATCTGAATATTTTTTTCAGGAAGGTGAGGGCGGAAGCGGTTGGCACAGACTTTGCTTTTTAATCATGACAGTGTAATGATTCATTACACCTCCTTACCTCCTTCCTCGCAAAACGCCCCGGTCGCCATTGGCGGCCAGGGCGTCTTTCTTTCACCGTTCGGATTAAAACAACACACTAGTCGGTCGGAATAACCGGTCTGTTTTTATGCCTAAGCCGCCTAATCGGCTAGCAGGCGTAAACTGTCCTGGGGAAGTCGATGCGTGCCCTTGTCTTCCAGGCTGACTTCTATCAGCGAATCCGGATCATTGATCGTTGAATCCGGGTCAGTGATGACCCCATGACAACCGACAAATTCATCCATGTAGTTTTCCCAACCCTCATCTTCCGATTTTTTATAGACTTCGATCTTCTGTCCGCGATGAAATGCCATTTTTTTCCTCCCTTATTAACAGTCCATGGATATGGTTGTTTTGATATTGTTGTTTCAATTATAGTGGGAGAGGTACTTTCTCAACATCAAATGGCGCGGTTTTTTTCCGGGCGCACGATTCACAAACGGCATGGCCTGATTTAATCTGCTTGGCCTCCTGGAATCGTTTTTTAATAAAGTCAAGATACTTAGCCGGTCCGATGGCGGCACCGCATTCTTCACAATAGACCAGTTTCTGCCGGTTGAGGATGGTACCGCATATCATTAAAACACGTTCTTTATCCCGGTCCATAATCTGCATGGCATCATTGGTACAGTTTTCCGCACAGGCACCGCAGGCGATACATTTTTCTTCGGTTTGCCTGAAATCGGTTTTGACGGGATGGTCAAAATTCATATATCCTAATTGAAGGGCATCAATTTTCATTTCGTCTCGGCAAACGCGAACACACTCTCCGCAGCGACGGCAGATATCACACCGCAGGCAGCGACGGGCTTCCTCCCTGGCCTGGTTTTCCGAATACCCCAACTCCACCTGCTGGAACATGGTCCGCCGGCGGTCAATAGCGAGCAGGTCCATTTCCGGCCGCTTGAGGACCATTTTGGTGCTGGCCGGCATTTCCAGCCAGTCGACTCTGGCGTGTCTAACCGGAACCGGCGGTGTTTTCCGCTGGGGAATTCCGGAGAAATACCGATCGATCGAATCGGCCGCTTTTTTCCCGCCGCCGATGGCTTCGATCACCGTGGCCGGTCCGGTAACGGCATCACCCAGGGCAAAAACACCATCGATGCTTGTGGCCATGCTGGCCATATTTACCTCAATGGTATTTCGTCTCGTCCATTTCAGGTCGGATAGTTCTGACAGACATTGGTGATCAACCTGCTGGCCAATGGCCGGGATGACAGCATCAACATCCATGAAATATTCACTCCCCATGACCGGAACCGGCGACATGCGGGTACTGCCCTCTCTTTTCACCAGTTCCGCCCGGAGGCATTTGAGTGCCTGAACCCGGCCGTCTTTTCCCGTCACTTCCATGGGGATCGTTAAAAAGGATAACTTGACCCCTTCCTCTTCGGCCTGTTCAACTTCTTCTTCATCGGCCGGCATTTCGGACCGTGCCCTTCGATACGCGATCGTTACTTCATCGCAGCCGAGCCGCAGACAGGTCCGGGCAGCATCAATGGCGACGTTGCCGCCCCCGATAATCACCACCCTCTTGCCCGGCATATGTCGATCGCCCAGGGCCACGTTTTTCAGGAATTTAACGGCATCAACAACCTGGGGAAAATCAGATTCGCCGGGAAGCCTTAATTTGTAAGATTTATGGGCACCGATAGCGAAAAGAAAAGCGCCAAACCCCTCCGCTTTCAACTGGTCCATAGAGATATCTTTGCCGAATCGGGTATTATAAACGAACTCGACCCCCAGTTCCTCCAACATGGCCACTTCCCGGTCAATAACCTCCCGGGGCAGCCGATAGCGGGGAATACCAACCATGATCATTCCGCCGGCAACGGGCAGTGCTTCAATTATTCGGACCGAATAGCCCTTTAAGGCCAGGTAATAGGCCGCGCTCATTCCGCCAGGGCCCGCGCCGATAACGGCGACTTTATGGTTGTTGGCCGGCTGTTTTTTCGGGTTTTTATAACGGCCTTCCGACATGGCCCGTTCAGCGGCAAACGCTTTGAGGAATTTAATGGAAACCGGCGTATCAATGCGTCCACGGACACACATAAATTCACAGGGCCGGGTACAGACCAGGCCGCAAACCCAGGGAAAGGGGTTATCCTCTCGAATCACTTCGATGGCCTCGGCATCCTTGCCCTGGCCGATCAGGGTAACATAAGTGGGGATATCAATCCCGGCCGGACACGCCATCTGGCAGGGTGCAGGCACCAGGTAGACACAATCCCCGGTGGGGCAGTTGTGGCTTTCCACATGGTTCAAGAAGCATTCCGGGTGTTCGGAAAGAACCGAACTCACTAACTTTCCCGTATCGATACATGCATCCGCCGATCCTTCGTCAATCAGTTCCTGGGCCAGGGATTCAATGGCCGGGATATGCTCGGAAGAGGCACTTCCCCAGGCAATATCACGCATCAGGCTGAGTATCTCTTCGGCAATGCGTCTGCTTTTAGGGTCTTTCAGCGAACCGGATGAGATGGTTTTATCCAGTTTGTTAATGGTTATCATAACAGGACATTTGGGTTCGAGCATAGTTCTTCCCTCTTAAATAGTAAGCTGTTTTTCCTGCATACTTTTTACAAGCCAGTCTGTTTAACGTGGCACGGACCACTTAACCACTGAACTTCGAAGCGCACTGGCTTTTCGTTTTTCCGACGCACGATCTCTGTTTTTAAAGCATTCCGGGCAGATATAATCGACAAGCTCAAGTCCTTTCGGTTGATAGGCTTTCTTGTTGATCAGTTCGAGGTATTTTGCCGGTGCAAAGGGGGTACCGCAATGATCGCATCGTTCCAGCTTAAACTTTGCAAAGACCTGCCCCCAGGTAGAAATTTTTCGTTCGTTTCCCCGGTCTTGCACCTGAATGGCCCCGGTGGGGCAGACCTGTGCGCAGGAACCACAGCCGATGCAATACTCCGACAACCGTTCAAAATCGGTGGTGACTTTACGATCCGGCCCCCGGTTAACAAAACAGAGCGCATATGCGCCGATTTCATCCCGGCATACCCGGACACAGCGCCCACAAAGGACACAGTCGTTACTCTCGCCGGTAAGAAACCGGCTGGATGTAACACCATGCCGGGCCGCTAAATCAATCAGGTAGGGACTGTCCGGAGACCGTCCGAGAAATAATTCCAGAAGCAGACGGCGATGCTTATTGATTTCCTCTGTTTCCGTTTCAACTACCAGGCCCTCTTTGACTTCCTGGATACAGGAAACCCGTATCCCCTTACGCAAAGATCCGCTCACCTCAACAATGCAAAGCCGGCAGGTCCCCTCAGGCTCCAGCGCCGGGTGATAGCAAAGGGTGGGAATATAGATATCCGCATCGGTGGCGGCTTCAAGGACGGTTTTTCCCCTGGGTGCCTGAACTTTTTTACCATTGATGGTTAAATTTATCATTTCGGCCATATCGCCTTCCTTATCCTTTTTGAACTGCATCGAATTTGCATTTTTCATAACAGACCCGACACTTTACACACTTGTCCTGGTCGATGAAATGGGGCTCTTTTTTCTCTCCGAAAATAGCTCCCGCCGGGCAGTTTCTGGCGCACAGGGTACATCCGGTGCATTTTTTCTCATCGATGGTAAAGGTCGTGAGGGCTTTACACACCCCGGCCGGGCAACGTTTTTCAAGGATATGGGCTTCATATTCATCCCGGAAATACTGGAGGGTTGACAATACGGGGTTGGGCGCACTTTTTCCCAGGCCGCACAGAGAGGTTGCCTTGATTGTGTCGGAAAGCTCTTCAAGCATCTCGATATGCGCAGCCGTGCCGTTGCCTTCCGTTATTTCGGTGAGCAGTCGTACCATCTGAGCGACGCCCTCGCGGCAGGGGGTACACTGGCCGCATCCCTCGTCTTTGCAGAAATCGAGGAAAAAACGAGCCACATCCACCATGCAGGTATCTTCGTCCATGATGACCATGCCGCCTGATCCCATAATAGACCCGGCTTCGGCGAGCGACTCGTAATCCACCGGCATGTCCAGGTGGCTGGCCGGGATACATCCACCGGATGGACCACCGGTTTGGACCGCTTTAAATGCTTTGTTTTTGGGAATGCCGCCCCCGATCTCGTAGATGATGGTTCGGAGTGGAATCCCCATGGGCACTTCAACGATACCGGTGTTATTGATCTTACCTGCCAGGGAAAAAATCTTTGTACCGGTGCTTTTTTCAGTGCCGATGTCGGCATACCATTTTGCGCCGTTTTTAATGATCTCCGGGACATTGGCCCAGGTTTCAACATTGTTCAGACAGCTCGGCTTTCCCCATACACCCTTATCCGTTGTGTGGACGTATTTGGGTCTGGGTTCCCCGGCCTTGTCTTCGATGGAAGTCATCAGGGCCGTGGATTCACCACAGACAAAAGCGCCGGCGCCCAATTTAATCTCAATGTCAAAATTAAAATCGGTTCCCAGGATTTTATTACCCAGGTAGTTTCCCTCTCTTGCCGCATCAAGCGCCATCCGGAGCCGGCCCACTGCCAGGGGGTACTCTGCCCGGACATAGACATACCCCTTGGTAGAGCCCATGGCATACGCACCAACGGTCATTCCCTCAATCACGGAATGGGGGTTTCCCTCCAATATGGCCCGGTCCATGAAAGCGCCGGGGTCGCCTTCATCGGCATTACACAAAACGTATTTTGGCTCTCCTTCGGCTTTCCGGCAGCTTTCCCATTTATAGCCCGTCGGAAACCCGCCGCCCCCCCGTCCCCTGAGGTTTGAAACTTTAATCTCATCAATCACTGCCTGCGGGGTCATATCCAGTGCTTTTTTAAGTGCCTGATAGCCACCGGCCTTGATATAGTCATCCATTTTTTCGGGATCGATGCTGCCACAGGTTTTTAAAAGAATCTTGTGCTGATGTTCATGAAAGCTTTCATAATTCTTTCCGGTGAGCCATTTTTCAACCGGTTTGCCTTCAACCAGGTGTTCCTGAACGATTTTTTCAGTCATTTCCGGTGTGACGTGCTGATAGGTATATTTTTTTCCATTCAACTCAACATCAACCAGTACGTCCTTGGCACAAAGGCCGAGACAGCCGACCTTGTGCACTTTGGGAATAAATTCAGCTTTGATATCGGCGGCTTTTAAATGATCTTTAAAAGCATCGATGACATTGTTGCTTCCCGCCATTATTCCGGCAAGGCCGCTACAAATACTGATAATGGGCGTTTTGGAACTCATGGGCACCTCGTAGCCGATTGATCACTGTGCACTATTTATATTTGCTCAGGGTCTTTGTTAGTTTTTTAGGCGTTAAGTCACCATAGGTATCCTCATCGATGACAACGGCCGGCGCCAGACTGCAGGCACCGATACATCGAACCACTTCCAATGAGAAATTCATATCCTCGGTAGTATCGCCCGGATTGATTTCTAACTTTTCTTTCAATTCATCAAGGATTTTCCCGGCACCTTTCACATGGCAGGCCGTGCCAAGACAGATGGATATTTCGTGCTTGCCTTTCGGTGATAAAGTGAATCGGTTATAAAAATGAACAATGCTGTAAATCTGGGTGATCGGAATATCGATTTTTTTGGCAATATACCGAAGCTCCGCTTCCGGAAGATAGTTGAAGTGGTTTTGTACTTCATGGAGAATGGCAATCAGATTACCGGTGGTATCCGGAAATTTATCCAATATTTTATCAACGGTTTGGACATCCATGCTCACGTTCCTTTGTTATCTGGCAAATCCTCTCTAAAAACCGACGCCCGGAGGACCCGGATGGATACCCGGCGTCAGCAACCCATGGGACATGCTATTCTTTTGATGCGTCGATGCAGCAAGCTATTTCATGGGGCGCTGGCCGGATATCATCGGTTTTCGACTCGATTAACGCTGATTCAGTCTATTCCAGGATGGCCGCGCCTTTGGTGGATGCCATCGCCTTGGCGTAACGTGCCCGCTTGGTCAGGGGCATTTTCTCCGTCAGGTCAAAACTCAGGCAATGGGTCGTGCAGGTCGTGACACAAGCCGGCTTGAGGCCCTTATCAATACGGTCCATGCAATAGTCGCATTTAACGACCTTGCCGATTTCCGGGTTCCACTGGGGGGCACCCCATGGACAGGCGGAGATGCACGTTTTACAGCCCACGCACAGGTCGTGATCCACAAAGACAATGCCGTCTTTTTCACGGCGCTGCATGGCGCCGGTGGGGCATGCCGCGACGCACCAGGGATTCTCACAATGAAAGCACGGCATGAAAATATAGGACGCGCGGGGCTGTCCATCAACTAACTTCGGCCCCACTTCAACGACCTGGCACAGTTTGGGTTCCGGGGGCAGCATTTTATTGCTTTTGCACTGAATTTCACATGAATGGCACCCGATACATTTTTGCTGGTCCTGTAACATGAAATATTTACTCATTATTAACCTCCATAAAACCGTATGACGATTTTATATTACGATCTTGTCGTCTGAAAGAATTAAATGTTAGACAATACTATGCCGGCTTGACGGATACAAACGTATCGTGCAAAGCCGGGCTGCCACCGATTTTATCGCTGAGGTTTTCCATCAGCAGGGCATCGCTAAGACCCTTGCCATAAGATCGTTTGGCCAGTTTGGCCTCATGTCCGAAACCGTGGAGCATGAACACCGCTTCCGGATGGATCAGGTCGGTGACCCTGGCTCTGATTTCGCCGGCGCCCGCTTTGGACGACACCTGAACCTTATCACCGTCGCTGATGCCAAGGTCTGCGGCCTTCTGGTCGTTGATCCACAATTCATTTTCACCGCACAGGTCATTCAGATACGGATTGTTCTGGGTGGATATGTGGGTGTGAAGGGCGTTTCTTCCCACAACCAGGCGGAATTTGTCTTCCGGCGGGCTCTGTACGGGCTCATAGGCCGGAAAGGATTCAAAACCGGCATCTTCCAGCAGGGAGGATTTGAATTCAATCTTTCCTGACGGTGTTTTGAATTTAAGCCCGTCTTTTCGATCCCAGAAAACCGGTTTCTTCCCGTACGCCACAAATCCTTTCTTTTCAAAGTCTTCCATCTTGAATCCGGTCCCCTTAAGCTGCCATTTAACCAGTTCGTCCATGTTTTCGTAAGGGAAGAACTTGCCAGTACCGATCCGGTCGGCGATCTGCTTGAGGATAACGGCGCCATCCCGGGTGTCGTATCGGGGCGCCACGGCCTGTTTTCTTAAAAACATCTGGGGTTTGAGGCCGTTGGCCTGCTGAATACAGTCGGTCCGTTCCAGGTAGGTGGATTCGGGCAGGATCACATCCGCATACCAGGCAGTATTGCTGTAGTTAATGTCAATGGCGACAATCAGGTCCAGCTCATCCATCGCCTTTTTGGTCAGGGTGGCGTCGGGAATGGACATCAGCGGGTCAAACCGGTAGGCAATCAGTGCTTTGATCGGGTAGGGGTCTTTGTTTAAAATGGCATACGGGAGCACCTGGGGTACCCCGTGGTTGGGATCGGGCAGGGGGCAATCCTTGGTGCCCACCTTGTCGAAACGGGGGACGTCGATTTTCGGCAGTCCTTTTTGTCCGGTCAGTTTGCGTGCCGGTTTGCCGCCTTCTTCTCCCGGGCCTTTCTTGAAAAAGAAGCCGCCCGGAGCCTCGACACTGCCCATCAGAGAGTTTAGAATCATGATGGACCGGCGCATATAAACTTCGTTTTGATGGTTGGCCCCGCGATATCCAAAATGAAAAATGACGTTGGGTTTGTCCCGGGAGACATCACGGGCCAGTTCCACGATTGAGTCGGCCGGGATTCCCGTCTCTTTTTCCGCCCATTCCGGGGAGAAGTCGTTGACGAACTCCTGGAGTTCGTTCAATCCCAGTACCCATCGATCCACGTATTCGGCATCGTAGAGACGCTCTTTCAGGATCACGTGGATCAGGGCATAATTTAAAGCCAGATCGGTACCAGGACGGATCATCCAGTACCGCTGGGCCTTGGTGGCGGTGACAGTTACCCGGGGGTCAATATACGTCATGCGGGCGCCATGTTCCAGGGCGTACATCAGGTTATTGACCTCTTTGACAGAGAGCGATTCAAACAGATTTCGACCATACATGACAATATTCTTGGTTTTTTTGTAATGCATGCTCATCTGTCCATCCGTATAACCGAACAGCGACCGGCAGGCCGTATTGACCGAGCCTTTACACAGGGCATCGTGGGTGAACTGGTTGGGGGATTTAATCGCTTTCAGAAAGGTTTTGCTTACATGGGTGGCCAGCTGGGTCCGTTCACCGAGCACTACGCTGTGCCCGCCGTGTTTATTTATTATTTTTTTCAGTTTATCGCCCACCATGTCCAGGGCCTCGTCCCAGGACGCTTTTCGCCAGTGGCCTGAACCGCGTTCGCCGACCCGGATCATGGGAGACTGGACCCGCTGATCGTCATAAAGCGTGCTGATTCCCGCCGCGCCGCGTGGGCACAGGCTGCCTTCCATGCCGGCCACATGCGGATTTCCCTCGATCCACTTGACCTGGCCATCTTCGACCAGCACTCTGATCGGACAGCGTACGGAACACATAAAACATAAACTGTACACTTCTTTTTCCATGGTTTTCCTCCAATTTCAATTACTTTACAATGCCAATAATATGGACCTGTCTGCTTTTCATCTGATGATGACTTAATTTATGGGCGGCATGCGAAACAAATGTATAAACGAAGCAATAATCATACCATGCCGATACAATTAAGGCCAGTTTTTTGGTACAGATTAAATACTATATTTACAAGTCGTTAAGAAGTTCGTATCGAGGTGAAAAAACGGAGGCGATCATTAAAGACCCAACCGGGCGCAATATAATTTTTGCAGCGAACGAAATTTATTGCTATTCCTTAACTGGCTTGAATTAAATAGATTATTGTCAGCGCCCAATATTTTTAATCCGTTTAATATCGGTTTTGTTTATAGCAGCCAGCAAAAAATGTCAACGTGATTCTTCATGCCGGTCTTGTCGGACAAATATCATTCACGCCGAAATCAATATTAATATAAATAGTTAGGGTCTGTATACCGGGTGATTAATATTGCCGGGCCCGGTTGTGGCATATTGCTTGCTTTACTATTTTAATTCATAGCGGACTATTCTTTAAATGATTTTGAGCATCAGGCAACTTCAGGATAATAAATTGTCAATCTCCTTTTTTAATCGCTTAACCGCCTCATTACCGGGTGCCATTATTTACAGTATTCTTGCCGGTGTAATCGGTGCCTTAATATTGATGATCTACCTGGGTGGAATGGTAGCGACTGAATCGCTGATGAAGTGGATCCCATGGATTCTTGGATTTAATACGGCAATCACCGGTTATTCTCTGATTGATAAGACAATGGAACGATTACATAACAAGCGAATATATGCTGTCGGCTCGGGGGTGATCGTTGTGGTCACCGTCTGTCTGGTGCTGACCCTGACATCCGAGTTCGGTAACATCGTAACACCCGCGCAATTGGCGATGTATGGAATTATCGGTGTAATTTTCAGTGGATTTGGCGCTTGGGTATCCATTAAACGCCATCATTTCGAATAACGGTTATTATTTATCAAAGCAGCCACGAAAGGGGGGGGTAAACCGGAGGGGAAAAGGCTTGCGCATCGGATTTTAAAAAAATGAAACACTAACAGAGACTTTTGAGGTAAAAGGAGAAAAGATTATGAAGAAATCGTATTGGCCAGCCATTTTTCTGGCAGTCATGGCTGTTTTTATTTTCACCGGACAGGGATTTTGCCAACCAACCGCCAAGATTTCCGCTTCGACGTACAAAGCCGGGGACACGGTCACCATCGAGGGAACCATCGCCCCGGGCCAGGATCTCTATATCGCCATTGCCCAGCAGAAAATGTTTAAAGGCAACATATCCGAATTTGCCGGGCAGAAATCCGTTGGAAACTATGAAAAGAAAAAATTGCCAAAACATGGTAAAAAAGCCGGTTTTACGATGGACACGGAAATTCCGCCCCTTTTCTACATGCTGACTACCAACCGGGACGCGTTTGGTAAAGACACGAAGAAAAAGTTTGGCGGGCCATCCTTTTTAAAAGGGATGCTCGGCGGCGGCCTGTATAACACCACGATGTTCAAGCTGAAAAAAAGTATCGATGATGTCAGCGCCAAGGATATGCTCGGCCCCATTAAAACCGCCGAGCAATGGAATATGTTCAAGTGGGCCCATGAGAAAAAATACGGGATTAATACCATCGTTAAAGAGGGGAACAAAAAGGGCAAAGTGGTTATTTTTTCCCGAAGTGTGATCGGTGATGCCTCTTCCGGCAATTACTGGGACAAGGGGACCTCTATTAAACTGGATAAAGCCACCGGTAAATTTACCGCTTCTTTTAAATCCTATCGCCATACCGCTCCGAATACGGCCTTTGATGTCTATGTCAATGGTGCCAAGAGCGGCTCTTACACGATTGAAAAAAACGGTTTCTGGCTGGCCAAGGGCTATCGGTATATGAATCCGCTCTGGATCATCATCGGCGCGATTGCGGTTGGAACCTACTTTTCCATGATCGGTGCGGCCGGCGGCATGCTCATGGGTGCCTTCCAGGCCCTGGTGGTACAGACAGCGGGTCCGGTCGGTATCAACTCGGCCAATGTGCTTCGGCCGTCAAATATCGCTTTGACACTTTTCTCTCCGCTGGGTTCTTTCTACCGTTTTGCTGTAGTTGAAAAACGGGTTGCCTGGCCGGTGGGTCTGTCGTTTGGTGCCGGTATCTTTATCGGTTCGATCTGGCTCGGTAAGTATGTAACCCAGTATGTTTCCATGAAAGCATATAAAGAATGGCTGGGAATCCTGGTGGTTCTGATGGGAATCAAAACCCTGATGGAGATGACGCCGGCCGCCATGGAAAAGCGTAAAAATATCAAGGCTATGACCAAGAAATTCAACGCGGCCGTTAAAAAAGCCAAAGAGACTGGCGGTGCCGTGGAAATGGGCTCCATTGAAGCGGTGAAAACCGGTCTGACCGATTACCGGTTTAAATTCTGGGGTGAAGAATTTCAGATTAACCCGTTGCTCTTTGCCATTCTCGGCATCATTGTCGGTATTGTTTCGCGTGCCTTCGGTATTGGCGGCGGCTTCCTGCTGGTGCCGATGATGACCACCATTGCCGCCCTGCCCATGTATGTGGCGGTACCCATCTCTTTGATCGGTACCTGCTTTTCCAGTATCGGCTCTTTCATCGGGTATGTGATGAACGGCTATCTGCCAGATATGATGCTGGCCCTGGCCATTATTATCGGTGGGTTTGTCGGTGGTATGCTCGGCAGCCGTTTCCAGAAGATGTTCAGTGAAAAAGCATTGAAGATCATTCTGGCCTGTACCCTGTTCTTCCTGTTTTTCCGTTTCTTGAAGATCGAGTACTGGATCTAATTTAGAAAAAGGTAAGCCGGGTTTATAAATATAACCCATAAAAACAGAGGCTGATCCATGTCGGGTCGGCCTCTGTCTCTTTTAATCCGGTTCTTTTTCTCCGGCTTATTGGGAAATTGATATGGATGCATTTATGGATAATCTATGGGACAACATCATGGTCGCGGTACATTTTTGTACCACGTTACTCGACCAGTTGTTGGCGCCGTTTCATGTCTTTGGCCCGGTATTTATACTCACGCTGCTTGCTTTTGTAACGGTTCTGGTTACCAAGGTTCTCAACCGGGTCATTATTACCAAGCGGTATGTTACACTGGAAAAAGAATTTCAGCATTGGTTTAAAATCCGCGAAGAAGCCATGAAAGGTGAAGATTACGACAAGGCGAAACGGCTGGCCAGGAATATTGATCAGGCAAAATTAAACCGGGTCTATTACGATTATTTTCTTGAAGGGTTCCTCCTGGGACTCGTGCGAAATGTCTTACCGATTTTCCTTATGCTGACGTATGTGAATGAATCTTTCCGGGCCGAGAGACTGGATCTTTTATTCGGCAAAGAATATCTGTTTAAGCTGCCCTCAACCAGCAACAGCCCGATCCTGGTCGGCTCGGTGTTTTACTTTGTCATGATCCTGCTGCTGATTTATCTGGTCTGGTATACTGTGAAAAAAGTCATCAAGAAAAAGAATCGGGTAGATACCTCCCTGAATTGAATTACCCGGGCCGGATAATGCGTGAGACGCTGGCATTTTTACTTCAAACTTTCCTGTCACCTGCCCCATCCCCTGAAAAATCCATTCCGTTCACACGGGCATTCTCCGTTAATTGCCAAAATTCGTTCCATATAGTATTGAGATCCCATGGGAAAGAAAAGCGATACTATCCGTCTGGTCTTATTATTCTGGATCCTCTTTGCATTGATTCCCGATACCGCTGTGGCCACCCAGGCGCATGGTGACCCCGAAGGGCTTTTCGTGCACCAGCTGGCCCATGGATTTTTTGCCGTCAGCCTGGCCATTTTTATTTATTGGCTGCGTTTTCGGAATCTGACCGAAGAAATCGGGTGGCGGTATATCCAGTATGCGGCGATTTTCCTGATTCTCTGGAATGTCGATGCGGTGATTGCCCACGTACTCGATGAGCAGAATAAAATTATCGAGGTGGAACAGATCGGGCAGTGGTATCTGAAGCTGACCTCGAGTGATAATACGGTCTTTACCATTGTTTTGTATTATCTGGTCAAGCTGGATCATTTGCTTTGTGTCCCGGCGTTGGTGTTCTTGTCCGCCGGTCTGAAACAATTCCTCAAAGATCCGGCCCCACCTGCTTCGGTTCCGGCTAGCCGGGGAAAGCCATCATCATGATTGTATCCAATATTCCCATTCGGATTGTTGATTTTGGCGGCTCGATTTTAATGATCATCTATTCATTTTTATGCTTAAACACCATTCGCCGGCTTAAAAACAAAGATCCCGACAACGTGATGTGGGAATATTTGCTCTGGATCTGTCTTGGGTTGGCCATTTTCGCTATTTCCCGCTCCGTGGGGCATATCCTCAAACAGGTCATCTTGCTGCTGAATGCCAGTTCACTGTGGGAAGCGATTCGGCCTTTCAGCGGTGGCGTCAATACGATGATGTTTGTCGTCGTCGCATCGGTCATGCTTTTTTTTGAACGGATTTGGACTTTTTATCGGCGGGTTCTGGCCGATAAGCAGGCCCTTCAGACCGCGCATAGCGAGTTGGTCTATCTCAACCAGAATCTTGAACAGCTGGTGGCGGCCCGAACCGACGAACTGGTCCAGTCAGAACATAAATACCATCGAATTTTTGAAATCTCCAAGGATATGATCCTGGTTTCGGATGCGGATGGTCGCATCCAGGAGGTGAACCCGGCCGGTTATCAGATGCTGGGGGTCGATTCCAGGCGCCATTCCCTGAACGGAAAGCGGTTGGATTCGTTTTTTGCCCAGCCGAATGCCTGGCACCGGATCATGGGGAAGCTGAAAAAACACGAATTTGTTTCCAGCGAAGAAACGGATTTATTGCTGGCCAATGATGAGACCCGGCGGGTTCTGGTCAGCGCCAGCCTCAATGAAGGCAGTTCACCCCAGGATCATACCTTTCACTTCCTGGTAAAAGATATCGAACAGCAACGGCTTCACCAGGAGCAGATGGCCCAGGCCGATAAACTGGCGTCCATCGGTCAGCTTTCTTCTGGGATTGCCCATGAAATTAACAACCCATTGGGCATTATCCAGGGGTATACCCAGCTGTTAATGAGAAACAGCATCAAGGGGTCCGCACAGTACAATGATCTCAAAATTATTGAAAAGCATGTCAAGGGATGCAAGTCGATTGTTGAAAACCTGCTTAACTTTTCACGTCCGTCGAAAACGACTAAAACGCTGGTGTTTCTCGATGAGATGCTCACCGAGCAGATGGAGTTTGTACAGCATCATGCAGATATGAGAGATATCGAGATGACCACTGATTTCGACCCGGACGTGCCGCCTGTTTTAATAGATGAAAAGAAAATCCGCCAGGTGCTGATGAACCTGCTTATGAATGCCAAACATGCCGTCGGTGATCAGGGCGTCATTCGCCTGAGCACCGGGTATAATCCGCATACCCGCAGGGCGGTGATTCGAGTAACGGATACAGGACACGGCATTGAAAAGAAAAATGTATCTAAAATATTTGACCCGTTTTTTACCACCAAGCCGCCCGGAGAGGGGACCGGGTTGGGGCTTTCAGTCAGTTATGGTATTATTAAAAGTCACGGCGGAGATATCTTTGTAAGGAGTACGCCGGGTAAGGGGGCGAGTTTTACGGTGGTGCTGCCGGTTGAGGCAATAAAAAAAGGTAAGGTGAAATGAGACGTTCAATTTTGGTTGTTGACGATGAAACAGATATGCGTCAGCTGCTTAAACGCAGTCTTGAGCCCGATCTGGATTGCGAAGTTTCGACCGCATCATCCGGAGAGATGGGGCTGAAGATGCTTTCGAGTCAACCGTTTGATCTGGTTCTGGCTGATATCCGCATGCAGGCAATGGACGGGCTGGAGTTGCTGGAATTGATTAAGCGGGCCGATCCGGACCAGACCGTTGTGATGATTACCGGTTATGGCGGCGTTGAAATGGCGGTTGAGGCGATGAAGCGGGGCGCCTACGATTTTATTACCAAGCCCTTTGACCATGACGCCCTGTTGATGCGGCTTGACAAGGCGCTGGAGAGAAGTCGTTTAATCCGGGAAAACACGCGGCTTCAGGAGGCCTGTGGCGGTGACAACGATCTTTTTTACGGAATGGTCGGTAAATGCGGTGCAATGCAACGGATTTTTGAGACGATTGAAATGGTGGCAAAAACCGAACTGACCGTTTTAATCACGGGGGAGTCCGGAACGGGCAAGGACCTGACGGCCCGTGCTATTCACGCCTTGAGCCCGCGTAAAGATAACGCTTTTGTCGCCGTTAATTGCCCGACAGTTCCGGAACATATTCTTGAAAGCGAGCTGTTCGGTTATAAAAAAGGCGCTTTTACCCATGCATTCAGCAATAAGAACGGGTTGTTTCAAGAGGCGCATAAGGGGACGATCTTTCTCGATGAAATTGGCGATATCACGCCGACCATTCAGACCAAATTATTGAGAGTTCTCCAGGAAAAAGAAATAAAACCGCTGGGAGATAATAAATCTATCCAGATAGACACCCGGATCATCGCGTCAACGAATCAGAACTTAAAAGAAAAAATGAAATCCGGTCAGTTCAGGGAAGATTTTTTCTACCGCCTCAATGTCCTTCCCATTGCCATGCCCGCCCTGCGAGAGCGAAAAAAGGATATTCCGCTGATTGCCAACTATTTATTAAAAAAACATGTGGCAAAGCTTCGACAACCGGAAAAGAAGTTATCACCCGAACTCTTGTCGCTGTTTCTTCGTTGCGACTGGGTGGGAAATATCCGGGAGATGGAGAATATCATTACGCAGGGGGTCTTATTTTCGCGGGGCAGAGAGATTCTTCCAAGCGACGTGGGTATGGAAAAAGGGCGCTCCGAAGAATGTCTGGTGGAACTTGCCTGCCAGGAGTTACCCTATAAAAAAGCAAAGGAGGAGACGCTTCAGCAGTTTAACCGCAAATATATTGGTCATCGGCTGACTGAAACAATGGGGAATGTGACCCAGGCGGCCAGAAATTGCGGGTTGGAACGCCAGGCGCTGCAGCAGATTATGCGCCGGTATGGCATCAAAGCGGATCAATTTCGAAATAAATGAATGGTGGTTCATATCGGAATGTACGCTTTATACGATCATCGGAATAATTGGCAACGAAACTTATAGCCGTTTATTGTATGTATTTACAAGCTATTTAAATTATTTTGTCAGACCGAATATTTTTCTTGACACCTCTTTACGGTTTCTATTAATAAATGAATATCAATTCAATTTTTTCCAGCTCAACATAATGTCCCGGACATCCATCGGACTGATTTTACTAAGGAGGAAAGTATGAAACGAATGATAAAAACAGCCGGCGTTATCGGCTCGGGGATCATGGGCGGAGGAATTGCGGCACTGTTAGCCAGCGCCGGGATTCGGACACTCCTTTTGGATATCGTTCCTCCAGGTCTTCCGGCCGGTCCGGATACCGACAAGAAAGCGCGCAACCAGATTGTCCAGGCCGGGTTGGATGCGGTGCTCAATGCCCGGCCGGCCCTGTTGATGCAAAAAAAAGATGCTGCCCGGATTCAGATCGGTAACCTTGAAGATGACTTTGAGCGCCTGGCCGACTGCGACTGGATTGTCGAGGTCGTGGTGGAAAACCTGGGCGTCAAGCAGGGCCTGCTTGAACGGCTGGAAGCGGTCCGAAAACCGGGGGCGATCGTCTCTTCGAATACATCGGGGATTCCCCTGGCAAAGATGTCTGCCGGCCGGAGTGATGATTTCCGAAAACATTTTTTAGGCACCCATTTTTTTAATCCAGTCCGGTATATGAAATTACTGGAGATTATTCCCGGCGAAGAAACCCTGCCGGAAATCATTTCGTTCATGGCGGCGTTTGGTGAAAAACGGCTGGGCAAGGGAATTGTCATGGCCAAGGATACGCCCAATTTTGTGGGCAACCGGATCGGTGTCCAGGGAATTGTCCGGGCGATGCAGCTGATGGTGGCAGACGGGCTCACGATTCCCGAGGTGGATACCCTGTTCGGCCCGGCGATGGGGCGTCCCAAAACCGGCTTTTTCAAAACGGCTGACCTGGTCGGGCTGGATACACTGGTCCATGTGGCCGAGAATACGTTTGAGCTGGTTCCGGATGATGAACGGAGGGATTCATTTAAAGTTCCCGAATTTATCAATGCGATGGTCCAGAAGAAATTGCTGGGAAAAAAAACCAAGTCCGGGTTCTATAAAAAGGATTTAACACCGGAATGGAAAACGATCCGCAAGGTGATTAACCCGCAAACTCTCGAATATGAAGAATATCAGTGGCCGAGTTTTCCCTGCCTTGAGGCAGCCAAAAAAGCAAAAACCCTGCCTGAAAAAATCAAAGCGATTGTTTATGCGGATGATAAGGGCGGCCAATATGCCTGGAAGGCGCTTGCTGAAAACCTGATTTACGCCGCCAACCGGATTCCCGAAATTGCCGATACGATTGTTGAAATTGATAATGCCATGAAATGGGGCTTTAATTTTACACTGGGGCCCTTTGAAACCTGGGATGCCATCGGTGTCGCACGCAGCGTAGCCAAAATGGAAGCCGACGGCCTGGTCGTCCCGGCGCCGGTCAAGAAGATGCTGGCGGCCGGACACGCCACGTTTTACAAGAACGAAAACGGGCAGACCCTGTATTACGATTTTGCAGCCGGTGCCTATCAACCCGTGGCGGTGAGCGCTGCGGCGGTTTCGCTCCATTCCTTAAAAGCCTCCGGCAAGGTGGTTAAATCCTGCCCGTCGGCATCGCTGGTGGACTTGGGCGATGATGTCTTCTGCGTTGAATTTCACACCAAGATGAACGCCATTAACGGTGAAATCATCGATTTCATGGCGGACGGTATCGATTATATTGAAAAAAACGGAATCGGACTGGTGATTGGAAACCAGGCCGGCGGGATGCCCGGCGCATTTTCGGCCGGTGGCGATTTGAAGTTTATGGGAGAACTGGCCCGGTCTAAAAAATGGGCCGAGATGGAATCGTTTCTGGAAAAAGCCCAACAGGGCCTGCAACGGGCGCGATACGCATCCCTGCCGGTGGTGGCGGCCCCTTATGGGCTGACCCTGGGCGGGGGGTGTGAAATCTGCCTGGGGGCGGCGGATATGATCGTCGCCCATGCCGAATTATACATGGGGCTGGTGGAGATCGGTGTGGGATTGCTGCCGGCCGGCGGGGGATGTCTTAATCTGTGGAAGAAAATGACGCAGCATATCCCGGCTCCGGTGAAGCTTGCCGACCTTGCACCTTTTTTTCTGCCCACGTTCATGAATATTGCCATGGCCAGGGTATCCACGTCGGCGGCTGACGCGGGTGCCAATGGATTTCTCGGGCCGGTTGACCGGATTATATTCAATCGGGACTATCTGATTGGAGAGGCCAAAAAAGAAGTGCTTAAAATGGTTGATGACGGATATGTACCACCCGTGAAGAAACCGATCCGGGTAATGGGCACCGTGGCCCAGGGAATGGTCAACGCGGAGCTGCACAACATGAAAGAGGCCGGATTTGTTTCCGCGCATGACATGCTGCTGGCCCGGCGGATCGCATTTGTGATCAGCGGCGGCGATGTGCGTGCCAATGCCAGGATTGACGAAGATGTTATTCTGAAACTGGAGCGCGAGGCGTTTATCGATTTCTGGAAAGAAGAAAAAACCGTGGCCCGTGTCGAGCATATGCTCAAAACCGGCAAGCCGCTTCGGAATTAAAAAGGAGGATACCCCCATGAGAGATGCCTATATCGTCACATCCGTGAGAACTCCCGGATGCAAGCGAATAAAAGGAGCATTCAGCGAAACCCGGCCCGAGGATCTGATATCGTTTATTCTTGATGCAGCGGTTAAGAAAACGCCGGCACTGGAAAAAAAAGAGGTAGAAGATATCATGGTCGGCTGTGCGTTCCCCGAGGCGGAACAGGGCATGAATATTGGCCGGGTGGCCGCCCTGATGGCCGGGTTTCCCGTGGAGGTGACCGGGGCCACGATCAACCGTTTCTGTTCATCCGGGCTGGAAGCCATTGTCCAGGCCTCTTTGCGGGTGATGGCCGGCTGGTCGGAGGTGACCATCGGCGCCGGCGTGGAATCCATGACCTATGTTCCCCTGGGTGGGCACATGCCCCGGCCGCATCCCGAATGGACCAGGGAACATGCGGATCTTTACACATCGATGGGAATCACGGCGGAAAATGTGGCCAGGCGCTATGATGTCTCCCGGGCGGATCAGGATGCCTTTGCTGCGCAATCCCAGATGAGAGCGGCAAAGGCACGTAAAGAGGGGCTGTTTGCTGAGCTTGTTCCTACACCGGCCGTCCGGTATGTGCTGCAGGATAGCGGCACGTATCAAAAAGAAACGGTATTGCAGAAAGTTGATGACGGGATCCGCGACAATACCACTGTCGAGGGCCTGGCCAAACTGAACCCGGCCTTTGCCGCGGGGGGAACCGTCACGGCCGGTAATTCGTCCCAGACGACGGACGGCGCAGCCGCCACGGTGATAATGAGCAGGGAAAAAGTTGATGCCCTGGGCCTGACCCCGGTTGCCCGGCTAAAATGTTATACAACCGTCGGATGCCAGCCGGACGAAATGGGTGTGGGGCCCAAATACGCCATTCCCAAGGTCCTGAAAATGGCCGGGGTTGACATTGCGGATGTGGGACTGTTCGAGATTAATGAGGCATTTGCATCTCAAGCCCTTCATTGCATCCGGGCGCTTGGACTTGAAAATGACATGGATAAAATAAATATTAACGGCGGTGCCATTGCACTGGGACACCCCCTGGGATGTACCGGTGCCAAGCTGGCCGCGACGCTGCTGGCCAACATGAAAAGAAAAGGGGTTCGATACGGCGTTGAGTCCATGTGTATCGGCGGCGGAATGGGAGCGGCCGCCCTGTTCGAGCTGTGTTAGACTGGGCAGGCAATGAAAACAGAAAGGAACCAATTTGCTGTCAACCGGAAGATACGATGAAAAGAGGATAGACATACAATCATGAAACGCGACTTTTCCTTTCTGCTTTTGACGATCTTTGTTTTGGGCTACCTGATATCCTGTGCCCCCAGGCCGGTCGGGCCGGTTCCGGTGGTGGTACCCCTGCCCGTTAAATCTGAAATGGTTTCGGAAGATACGCTGTTAAGAGATGCCCGCAGCGCCCTGGAGGCCCGGGATGATTACCGGGCATATCAGCTGTTTGGTGAATACCTGTCGCGGTTTCCCAATGGTGCCCGTATTCCCGAAGTATTGATGCAGCGGGGTATGCTGGCCGAAAGCTTTAATGACCTGGATCATGCCAGCGCTGATTATCAGCGAATCATCAGCGAGTATCCGCACAGTATATGGGCCGCAGAGAGCCATTTGAAGATGCTGGCGGTATTGTCGAGACAGCAGGCCTACGACAAGATAATTGAAAAAGCCCCGATGGCCCTGTCCGCTGTCCAGACACCTTCCAAACAGATACAGGTGTATCAATGGCTGGGTGATGCATACCTCGCCAAGGAGAATTATCCCGAAGCGATATTTGCATATGCGAAAGCCTATGACCTTGCATCCAGTGAAGCCCAGGCCTCCGACGAATTAAAGACCGGCATCAATGAAAAAATGGAGTCGGCCGTCGACCCGTTGGATAGAGCCGACCTGGAATCGATCGTCTCCCGGATGGATCCGGGACCGGCGAAAGGTAACCTTTTGTTCCTTTTGGGAAACCGGCTGATGGCGGCAGAACAATATGTGGATGCACAACGGGTTTTTTCCGATTTTGTTGAAACCTGTCCGGATGATTCACGGGTGATGTCGGTCCGGGAGACGATTGCGGATCTTGAAAACATGGCCGTGGGCGAAAGAACCATCGGTTGCCTCCTCCCCCTGACCGGCCCGTACAGCCAGTTCGGACTTCAGGCCCTGAACGGTGTTGAGTTTGCGTTGAATCAATTCACGGCCGATGACCAGAATGCGCCGGTACGGATAATTGTTAAGGATACCGGGGCAGATCCTCAGAAGGCCCTGGCTGCTTTCTGGGAGCTGGCCAATGCCGATGTAACGGCGATTATCGGCCCCATGGTGACCGCCGGGCTGATTGCTGAAAAGGCCCAGGAACTGGGCATTCCCATGATTGCCATGACGCAGAAAGACGGCGTTCCCCAAAGTGGCGATTATATTTTTCGCAACTTCATTACGCCGCGGATTCAAACCAGCGCCCTGGCCGATTATGCGGTGAACACGCTGGGCGTGACGCGGTTTGCCATTTTATATCCGGCAGAGAAATACGGGATTACCTTCATGCATCAATTCTGGGATCAGGCCATTTCCCATGGCGGCAAATTGACCAAGGTGGAGGCATACGAGCCCGGCCAGACCGATTTTGCCGATGTCATCAAAAAACTGATCAAGCGGTATAAAACGCCCAAGGCAAAAGATACCCAGCCGGTCATTGATTTTGAAGCGATATTTATCCCGGATGGATCAAAAGAAGCCGGGCTGCTCATTCCCCAGCTGGCCTTTCATGATATCCGGAACGTTTATCTGCTGGGAACCAACCGGTGGTATTCTCCTGCCCTCATCAACATGGCGAAATCATTTGTCCAGGGCGGGATACTGCCAGTTGGATTCTTTCCGGATTCCGTTTCGCCGGCAGTGGCTGAATTTGTCAGCCGGTTTGAAAACGATTTTGGCCAGAAACCCGGTTTTATCGAAGCGGTGGCCTACGACACGGCCATGATTCTTTTTCAGGTCATGGGGCAGCCCGGTATGTCGTATCGCAGCGCTATCCGGGATTCACTGCTATCTGTATCCTCATATCCAGGGCTTACCGGCCTGACAACTTTTCGTGAAGACGGAGATGTGGAAAAACAGATCGATCTGCTCAAGATAATCGATGATCGGTTTGTCGAGCTGGCGCGATAAAACGAAAACGCGGAAAATTTGAAAAGCGTGGAAGCGGTCGCGTTTAAACACTTTTCGATTCCTGGTTTCTTCCGCTTTCCCTTCTCCCGACCTTTATGCCCTTTTCAATGTCCCCTGTCCGGTGGCGGCCAGTACGCCGCGCCATAACCCGCTCTGGGGATTGACCTGCTTGCGCTTTCCAGCCGACAATTTCATTGGGACATGGACAAAATGGTTGTTCCAGTGCCCGATCAACACCTTGGTTTTTCCGGCCATGGCAGCATGGACGGCATTGCGCCCCAGGAAATTGCAAAAGACCTGGTCATTGGCATTGGCCGGCAGGCTGCGGATAATATAGCTGGGGTCGATATATTTAATGGTGACATCGATTCCCCTGTCCTTGAAATGGCGGGCCATCCGGTTCTTCAGGTACCGGCCGATGTCTTTCAGACGGATATTTCCCGATTTGTCTTCACTGTTCTTTTCATCCGTAAAAAATTTCTGGCCGGCACCCTCGGCAACCACAATTACGGCATGACGACGAAGAGCCAGCCTTTTCTCAAGCTTATCAAAGAGACCACCGGGACCTTCCAGGTCGAAATCAACTTCCGGGATCAGTACGAAATTAACGTCCTGTTCTGCAAGTGTCGCCGTGGCGGCGATAAAACCCGAATGCCGGCCCATTAATTTAATCAGTCCGATACCGTTCGGGTATCCAACGGCCTCGTTGTGTGCGGCCCGTATGGCCTGGGTGGCCACATCCACAGCCGTGTCAAATCCAAAGGATCGTGAGACCATGTGGATATCGTTATCGATGGTTTTCGGAATTCCCACCACGCTGATTTTCAGGCCGCGGGATAAAACCGCGTCGGCGATCTTCGTGGCGGCGACCAGCGTTCCGTCTCCACCGACCATAAAGAGTGCGCCGATTCCCAGCCGCTCGAGGCAGTCGACGATGGCCTCCGGATCCTGGTCTCCGCGGGATGAACCGAGGGCCGTGCCGCCTTTTTTCATGATATCGCCCACGAATGCGGGGGAAAGGTCCATGATATCGTGGTGATATTTAGCAATAAAGCCCTGCAGACCATGCCGGATACCGTAAATGTGGCGGACACCGTATCCATAGTATAATTCGAATACCACAGAACGGATAATGGCATTTAACCCCGGGCAGATCCCGCCACAGGTAACAATGGCACACCTGATTTTACAGGGGTCAAAGTAAAGCCGGCGCCGGGGGCCGGCGTATTCGAGTGCCGGCAGTGATTTTCCCTGCCGGAACGCTTTTGCGATCCGCGTGGAATCGATATCGATTAGCACCCGGTCGGTCTCCGTTGTGAAACATTCCCCGTCTTTTTCGAACCGGCTGACCATCGGTGAATCGATGCCTGCCGGTCCCAGGGTTTTAATCGTGGTGTCAATGGCGTCAGTGTCTGTTATCATGGCTGGATATTCACCATCCTTGAAATGGGTTATTATTCGGTGCCGGACCAGTGATCCGGCGGGTCTGAATTGAACCGGAATTTTCCTTTACCTAAAATATCGTGAAGGTGGACAACGCCCTGGAGGGTCCCTTTTCGGTCAACAACCGGCAAGACGGTGATCTGGTGGGTTTCCATCAGGTAGAGGGCGTCGTACACGGCCGTTTCCGGAACCACCGAGCGCGGGGCAGGGGTCATGACTTCATCCACATGGGCCGTATCCATATCTATTTTTTTTACCAGCATTCGCCGGATATCGCCATCGGTGATGATGCCGATCAGCCGGTGGTTATCCACGGTGACCAGCGTGACGCCCAATCTACCGGATTCCATGCTCTGGAGGGCATCGACCATCGAGGCACCGGCTGAGACGATGGGAAGATGCGCGCCGGTGATCATGATATCGCCAATTCGGCCGGCCAGTCGCTGCCCCAGATGGCCCCCCGGATGAATTTTTTTAAAGTCGCTGGATTTAAACCGGTGTTTGTTAATCAGTACCACGGCCAGCGCATCGCCCATGGCCAGCATGGCGGTGGTACTGGTGGTGGGCGCAAGACCCATGGGGCAGGCCTCCCTGGCCACGCTGACATCAATGACAATATCACTGGATTCAGCCAGTGTTGAATCGACAGGATGGCCGGTGAAGGCAATAACCGGACAGCCCAGTCGGCAGATACTCGGGAGGAGTATATTTAATTCATCGGTTTCACCACTATAGGAGAGCGCCAGAAAAACGTCATCCGGCGCCACCTGGCCCAGATCGCCGTGCATGGCTTCCACCGGGTGAAGAAACAGGCTGCGGGTACCGGTACTGTTTAATGTGGCGACGATTTTCTGCCCGACGATGCCGGATTTCCCGATCCCGCTGACAATAAGCCTGCCGCTGCACTGAAAAATCTGTTCCACCATCTGTTCAAAACGATGGTCGATGCGGGCGGAAAGGGCGTGTATGGCCTCTGCCTCAATCTCGAGTACTTTTCGGGCTTCTTCGATGGTCATCGGTCGATTTTCACATTTTTTAATTTTATTGAAATATTAGACGATCGTTGACATTTACCGGACGGGTCTTTACAACGTCTTCTAAATCAATTCATACAATATCCCGGCTGGAAATCAAAGAGCTAAATCAGGTACGAAATGATTGTCAATAACCTGTTTCCCGTGCTTGCCCTGATCGGGTTGGGCCATTTGCTTAAACGCGGCGGTTTTACGTCCGATCAATTTTTAAAGATGTCGGATCGGCTGGTCTACTTTATCTTTTTCCCGGTCCTGTTGTTCTGGAAAATCGGGGCCACGCCACTGGAAGCCGGCCTTGACTGGGGATATTGCAAGGCGGCCGCGTGCGTGGTGGTGTGTGTTTTTATTTTCAGCCTCGGGTGTATAAAATGGCTCCGGATCGGCGATTTTCAGGCGGGCACATTCGCCCAGAGTTGTTTCCGTTTTAATACCTACATCGGGGTAGCCGTTGTAATGAACGCTCTGGGTGAATCCGGTGTCCGGTATTTTGGTATTTTAATCGGGTTGATGATTCCCTTGATTAATGTGCTGGCCGTGTCCACCCTGATCTGGTTTTCCGGCCGGCAGATTGCTCGTAAAGAGCGGTTTCTGCTGACGGTACGCGCCCTGATTTCAAACCCTCTGATCATTGCATGCGTCTCGGGGATGCTTTACGCAAAATACTGGCAGGGTTTTCCCGTTTTTCTGGAGAATACGTTTCGGCTGGCTGCGTCGGTGACCTTACCCCTGGCGCTTTTATCCATCGGGGGGGCGCTGACTTTCAAAACGCTTCTGGGACATTTGTCGCTCTCTTTTGTGGCGGCCGGGGGAAAACTGATTCTGTTTCCTCTCCTGGGAATTTTTTTCCTGTCCGTCTTTGGCGTCACCGGCATGACATATAAAGTCGCCATG
The DNA here is from genome assembly GCA_003973265.1 of Deltaproteobacteria bacterium. GTDB lineage: Bacteria > Desulfobacterota > Desulfobacteria > Desulfobacterales > QNYZ01 > QNYZ01. The sequence continues at coordinate 34,042 of QNYZ01000107.1, forward strand.
CTTTTCTTTGCCATGCCGACCTCGACTGCGATTTTTGTTCTGTCGAGCCAGTTGAACAGCGATACCGACCTGGCGTCGGCCACGATTGTCCTGTCGACGATGGTATCATTCTTTTCGCTGAGCGCGGTGCTCGTATGGATCGCATAATGTGCAATGTACGGGCAGCAGAAGAGGAGGACGGGTATGGCGACTGCCTTTAAACTGGTTGTCGAATACGATGGCACGGCTTACAGCGGCTGGCAGATCCAGAATGATGTGCCGACCATCCAGGGTGAAATCGAAAAGGTGCTGCAATCGATAACCGGGCAGTCAATCCGTGTCAGCGGGTCGGGGCGCACCGATGCCGGCGTTCATGCCCTGGGCCAGGTGGCCGGTTTTACCTGCGAGATCACCCTGTCGGCACAAAAGCTGCACAAGGGGCTGAACAGCCTGCTGCCGCCGGATATTGTGATCCGGTCTCTGGAAACGATATCGCCTGCCTTTCACCCCCGTTATGATGCGATCAGTAAAATATACCGCTACCATATCTTAAATAGCACCTGGCCTGATGCCATCGGGCGCCAATATGCCTGGCACCTGCGGTGTCCGCTGGATATGGATGCCATGCGTGTTGCCATCGGCCATTGTCTTGGCCGCCACGACTTTAAATCCTTTGAAGGTGCGGGAAGTCCGCGGTCCAGCACGGTCCGTCGGATTTTAAGCGCATCGATTACCCGGCAGGCATCCGGGCGGATCGTATTTGAAATCGAAGGCGACGGGTTCTTACGATTTATGGTGAGAAATATTGTGGGCACCCTGGTGGAGGTCGGACATGCCCGAATCACACCGGATGATTTTTTGCGGATTCTTCATGCCCGAGACCGTAATCAGGCCGGGCCAACAGCCCCGTCCCATGGCCTGTTTCTGGTCCAGGTTTTATATCCGGCTGAATAGAGGCTGAAAGGCGAAAGGCCAGGAAGATCGACAGCCTGGATGCCGGGATGCAGGAAGGCTGGGAAGCGTGAATGCCGGCCGGGGCGATCGCAGATGAATTAACCCGGCCGGCGACCGGCCGGCGAATGGTTTCAGGCGTTTTCCAGCTCCTTGATTCCTTTCAGGATCGTATCAAATAAGACTTCGACTTCGTCTTCTTCCAGACAGGAGAAGGCGACGCGAATGTCGGTTTTTCCAAGCGAGATCAAGCCGACCCCGTATTTGTCGAGCAGGTGGCGTCTTAAAGCTTCTGCATCGACTGTTTTGAGGCGGATGCACATAAAATAGCCGGAGTTAAATGGATAGGCGCTGAATCGAGCCTGGTATCTGGGATCGGTCAGGACGGCCTTGACACGCTGGGCGCGTCTTTTCATGATATCGAACTTTTCTTTTTTTTCGTCGGCGTAGCGCCTGTCTGTCATCGATTTATAGACGATGGTCTGCCCCACATGGGATGCATTGGAAATGGTACCGCGGAT
>QNYZ01000032.1 GCA_003973265.1 Deltaproteobacteria bacterium
GGCGGCCGTGACAATATCCTGCTGTTCTCCGGTGGGTGTAAAATCAATCATGTATTCCTCTGGCTAGGCCGATTATTGATCTTTCAACCGTTTTTCTTCATCCCGGATTTCCCGCCGAAGCAGTTTACCGACTTTCGATTTGGGAAGCATATCCCGGAATTCGATGTACTGGGGGACCTTGTAGGCAACCATGGTTTTACGGCAATATTTGATCAGTTCGTACCCGGTGATACCCCTGACATCTTCTTTGAGGACGACGTAGGCCTTGATCCGTTCGCCTACTTTCTCATCGGGCACGCCGATTACACAGGTCGCCACCACGGCCGGGTGATCCTGGAGTACGGCTTCGATTTCCGATGCGGATACCCGGTAGCCCTTGTGCTTGATGGTATCGACTGTCCGATCGACAAAGTATACGTTACCGGCGTCATCCATGGAGACCACATCGGCGGTCCGATACCAGGTTTCACCCTCTATTTCGATAAATGCCTCGGCTGTTTCCCCGGGTTTGTTGATATAATGATCGACCATCGGGGTCGAGGAAACAATCAGTTCCCCGGGTTCGCCGGGTGTCACCGGGGCCAGTGTCAACGAATCGACAATTTTAATCTTTTTGCTCGGTATCACGCGACCGATGCTTTGAGGGGGATTGTCGATATCCGCAGGACACATCGTGACCCCGCCGCAGGTTTCCGTGGCCCCGTATCCCTGGTAAATCGGCTTACCGTAACGCTTTTTCCAGCGCCTGGCCACATCGAGGGGAAGGACATCACCGGCGCTGAACCAGTAATCCACCGAGCTTAAATCATACTGGTCCAGGCGATCATGCTCCAGCATCATCCGGTACAGGGCCGGGACCCCGATCATGGTGCGCACGCCAAAGTGCTGGATCGCATCGAAGGCGGCATCCAGGTTGACCCTGGGCAGGAGCACCAGGCTGCCGCCCACCAGCAAAGTGGCCAGGCTGCACGTCTGACCAAGGACATGAAACAGGGGGGCGTTTCCCAAAATCACATTTTCTTCCACCGGAAACAAGGGCTCGCTGACCCGGATCTGTTCATCGGCAGCCTTAAGAAAAAGGTCGTGGGAAATCGGCACTCCCTTGGGATGCCTGGTGGTTCCGCCGGTGTAAAGTATTTCAGCAATGTCATCGCCGCCACGGCCTGTTTCCGGCAGAAAATCTGCTTTGCCGCGGTAGTCCGCCAGTAATTTTCGCATGGAAAATATCCCCTGTCCCAGGGAAATCTTCCCTTTTGGAATCACGTCAAAAAGCAGACCGAAAAAACGCTTCCACGTCGGCAGCAACTCGGCCATTTTTGTGACCACGACCAGATCGATTTTTGTCTCCGGCATCACCTTTTTCACGTAACCAAAATTTGTGTCTGCACAGACAATGGCCGTGGCCCCGCTGTCGTTGGCGATATATTCAAGGTCGTGGGGAGTATAAATCGGCGTCAGCGGCACACAGACACCACCCGCCCGCTGAATCCCCAGCCAGGCCACTACCCACTGGATGCTGTTAGGCACATAGATCAATACTTTCTGGCCGGGTGTGATCCCCTTGTCCAGCAGGGCAGCGGCAAACTGCCCGGCCATTTCCTTTACTTTCAGATAAGAATACCGGGTGCCCAGATAGATAATCGCTGACCGCGTACCCCGCTTATTTGCAACCGCCTCAAACGCGGAGAACAGGTTCCGATGTTCGGCCATATTTTTTTTTATACTCCAAAGTAGGCGGATTTGATTTCCGGATTATTCATCAGGTCCGCCCCGGTACCCGACAAGGTCAGCATCCCGTTTTCCACCACATAGGCCCGATCCACCACGGGCAGCACCGGCCGGGCAAATTGTTCACTGAGAAGAACAGTAATCCCGGATTCTTTATTGAGCGCCACGATGGCATCCACCACGGCCTTTTGCATCATGGGACTCAGGCCCAGAAGCGGCTCATCCAGCAGGAGCAGTTTCGGCCGAACCACCAGGGCCATGCCGATGGCCAGCATCTGCTGCTCCCCGCCGCTGAGAAAACCCGCCTTCCGTTTTTTGAGCTTCACCAGCGGTGGAAAGAGGCTGAAGACATAGTCCACCACCTCCCGGACTTCCTTTTTGGTGCGCAGATACCCGGCGATTCTGAAATTTTCAAGAACACTGCTTTCAGGAAAGACCGGATGTCGCTCCCTGGACAGGACAATGCCGTTTTTGACCCGCAATTCCGGCGGTATCCCGGTGATATCTTCTCCCTTGTAGGCAATATTTCCGTAGATCGAAATCCGTTGCCCGCCACGCCGTATTTCCTTGATGCGCATATCGATGATCAGACCCGATACCGCGTTCATCAGGGTGGTTTTCCCGGCACTGTTGGAACCGATCACCCCAACAATCTCCCCTTCCCTCACTTCCAGGCTCAACCCGTTGAGGGCCAGGGCATTTTCAAAAAAGACCATTAAATTATTGACGACTAGCATACGGCTCCCCGCCCGAGATCACGGCTCTAACACCATACTACGGGTAATTAATATCTGTTTCTTCTCCAATTTCGCCAAAAAAGGCAGACCGACCCTTGGCCCCTTTTATTTCTCCCCCCATCAGTCGGCTTCAGTCCCCAGGTACGCACTTTTTACGGCTTCGCTTGCCATCACCTCGGCGGCCAGTCCATCGGCGATCTTCTCACCGAAATTCATCACAATCACCCGATCGGCAATCCGGAACAATTCTTTTAACCGGTGCTCGATCATGATGATCGACTTACCCGCCATGCGAAGCTTTTCGATGATTGGAACAATGGTGGCCACCTCGGCCAGGCTGAGGCCCGAAAAGAGTTCATCCAGAATAAAAATATCCGGATCCAGGGCAATGGCCTTGGCCAGCTCCAGCCGTTTCAGATATCCCTGGGGCAAGGCGCCGGCCACCTTGTAGGCCACAAAGGCGTCTCTTTCAAACCCGACTTCTTCCAGCAGATCCAGGGCTACCGCATCCCGGTCACCGTAGCGGCCGCTGGCGAGCTGTTTCATCCGGGGGGAATAGAGGGGAATGATCATATTCTTATACGCGGGAAGATTATAAAACGGTTTGACCATCTGAAACGTCCGGGCAATTCCCAGACGGACAATCTTGTAGGGCGGCAGATGGCTGATCTTTTTGCCCTTGAAAAAAACCGTTCCGGAAGTCGGCTTGACAAACCGGGTAATCAGGTTGACCAGGGTGGTCTTTCCCGAGCCATTGGGGCCGATAACGCCCATCAGCTCACCCGGATTGAGCGAAAAATTCACCCGGTGAAGCGCCCGGACACCGCCAAAGAGCTTACTGAGGTCAACAACTTTCAGGATCGGCGCATCAGTCATTTTCCACCTCCACCCAGCGTTCGAACTGGTGGTACTTTCGCTGGATATAGTGAAACATACCTTCGGGCAGGGCCACAATAAAGACCACCAGAAACACCCCGTACAACACGATCCGCAGCCCCCCGAATCCGCGCAGGGCCTCGGACAGGGGAACCAGTAAGAAGGCACCAAAAGTCGCCCCGGCCAGGGTTCCCGGCCCGCCCACAACGGCCGCGGCAATAGGCAGGATCGAGTAATCCAGGGCAAACACCGGCATGCCCACAAACATGTAGACATGGGTCATGAATGCCCCGGCAAACGCGCCGATGGCACCGCCGATAAAAAGGGCCTGGATTTTGAACCAGTAGATGTTGATCCCCGCGTTGATCACCGACCGGTCATTGTCGTTGATCCCCTTGAGAACCAGCCCGTAATCTGAATTCATCATCCGGCGAAATCCGAACAGCACCAGCAGCAGGCCGCCCAGGATCAGGTAGAGCTCCAGCCACCGCGACGGCAGGGGCGTCATCCCGCTCAACCCTTCGGTTCCGCCGAATACTTTCGTGGCTTCAATAACCCGGACCAGCATCAGCGGAATGATGAGGGTAACCATCGAAAAGTAGATGCCTCTCAGCCGGAGTACGGGCAAAAGCAACAGCGTGGAGACCAGTCCGCCCAGGATCGTTGCCGCCGGGATGGTAATAAACGGTGACAGGCCGAAGTAGTGATTCAAGGCACCGGCAAAGTAGGCGCCGATACCGAAAAACAGGGCCTGGCCCAGGGAAACCATCCCGGTCTGGGCCAGAATATCCCAGCTGATGGCCAAGAGGGCAAACACGGCCACGGAAAGCAGGACCTTTTGCCAGTAAACGCCCAGGAAGAGGGGCAATGCCAGGCAAACTACAACGGGAAGCAGACGCGGAGCGGCCAGATAGAGCATCTCCCGCCAGGAACAAAGGGCGAAGATGTCGCGGGACCGCACTTTGATCCCCCGGTCAATACGCTCTTTTCTTTTTTTCAATGGGTTCTAAATCCTTTCTTCCAGTTCTTTCTGGTTGCCGAAGAGGCCGGAAGGCTTAACGGTGAGAACCACCAGGATGGCGGCCAGGCTGACGATCATCGTCCAGTGGGAACCGATATAGGTATCGGTGAACCGCTCGGCGAAACCGACGATAAAGCTCGCTGCAATCACACCGCCGGTACTTCCCAGGCCGCCGATTATACAGACTGCCAGGGCCTTGATCAGCACATCATACCCTTCGCCCGGCGAAATACTGCCCAGTGGAATAATAAAAACTGCGGCCAGCGCGGCCAGTGCAGCGCCCATGGCCATGCTTAAGGTCGCCATCTTGTTCGAATCGATCCCGAAGGTCAGTGCGGTGCGTTCATCCTGGGCGATCCCCCTAAAGGCCAGACCGATGGCCGTATGGTGGGTAAAAAACCAGAGACCCAGGATCAACACGGCACTGAATACCACGATGGCGATCCGCTGAAAATCAACATAGGTACCGGCGATTACGAAGCTTTTATCCACAAACACCGGTAGATGGTATTCAAATCCGACCAGGCCCAGATAACGAAATAATTCCAGAATGGCGAGCCCGATACCGAAAGTGGCAATCACTTCGGACAAAGCCTGGCCCCGGATACGAAGCAGGACAAACCGGTAGATCAACGCGCCGAGGAGCAGGTTTACCCCAACCGCCGCGAGCACTGCCACCGGGTAAGGCAGCTGGAAGAGCGTCAAGAGCATCCAGACCCCATAGGCGGCCAGAATATACACCGCGCCGTAGGCAAAATTGGCGATACCGCTGATACCGAAGGTGAGATTGAAGCCAATCGCCATCAGGGCGAGAATCGCCGTGTTGATCAGGGCATAAATCGTCGTGCCGATAAGCATGGATCGTTTTTCTCCGCTTTGAATCCACCTGCCGATCCGATGGTGTCAAGGACATTCACATCACAACGGATCGGCAGGCCCCCCATGCGGATGGTCAAACCGTCCACGCGGGGTTATTTCTATCAATACTGCCCTTATTTAACCGGTTTCAAACCGGCCGGCAGCTTGATTTTCCCGTCGGCAATGGTCGGCGGAAAAACGATGGTACGCGACCCGTCGGTGTTCCATTGGAGCACCGCGGCGACTGCGGCTTTCTCCGGGTCCATATCGTAAACCACCTGGTGCCCTTGATCGAATTTAATCCGACCCATCGCCCCGGCCCGATCTGTTTTTTCCAGGGCCGCCACGATGGCATCTGCGTTAAGACTGCCGGCCCGCTCAATGGCTTCGGCCAGCAGGTAGACCGATTCATAGGCCGGGCTGATACCGTGACCGGCCTCAACCGGGCCTCCCCAGCGTTTTTCATACGCTTTGGCAAACGCTTTAGACTTGGCCACTTTGTCGGAATAGACCCCGCTGCCAATTTCGAAGTTGCAGTTGATGGCGCCCCCGATTTTGGCGTCAAAGGTTTTCCAGGCACCGGGACCGGCCAGGGGCGAGATAAATCCGGCAAGAAGGGCGGGCACTTTCATCGCGTTCCATTGTTTCACCAGCGTGCCGCTCTGGGGCATGTCAAAGATCGGCAGGATCACCTGGGCGCCCGTGGCCCGCACCTTCATCAACCCGGAAGAAAAATCGGAAGTGCCGGTGGGATAGGCTTCATGGCCCACCACCGTCCACCCGGCTTTATCGAAATAGACTTTGGTGATGATCTCCGCGGTTTTCCGGGCCCAGGCCACGTCCTGGTTCATGATGTAGACCTTGTTAAAACCGTATTGTTTGTTGATAAAGGCCATGGTCCCGGCCAGATATTTCACCAGGAACTTGGCATTGAGACAGGTTCGGAAGATATATTTATATTTTTCCGGTTCCTTCTTGACCTTGGCCTCGGACGCCGGGGACATGGCAATGGTCCCCAGTAGCGGCACCTTGTATTTGGCGATGATATCCATCCCCGCCATCAACGCCTCGGAACGAAACGGGCCCACCACCAGGGCCACCGGTTTTTTCTCCAGGATGATCTTCTCCAGTCCCAGCAGCGCTTCGGGAACCGGCACGCCGGGGGCCGCATCGCGGATATCAATCGATTCCACTTTAAACGGTCTTTTCTCCGCACCCACGGTCACACCACCCCTGGCATTGATTTCCTCCACGGCCAGATTGACGGCCTTCAGGGCCTCTTTCCCTTCCAGAAACCCGGTTGACGTCGGGACGCCGATCACCACCGGTTCAGCCGCCTGCGTTGTTTGGGCCGGGATAAATCCCACACAGGCAACCGCTAAAATCAGTCCCAGCAGACACATTTTTTTCATCATGTTTCTCCTCGTTTTTTAGATTTCCAGTGATGACATCTCCACGTAAATGGAAAGCCCGAAAGACCGGTTACGAACAACCGGCCGGTTTTATCATGCAAAGGAATAGACCTGCGTCTATTCAGGTTTGAAACGTAAATAATATGCCGATATTGCAAATTTCATAACCACTTGAAATATTGTTAATGTTTTATTTCCGTCCGGACATTGAAATTCTTTAAATTGTTACGTTTTGCAGCACCTCAAGACGCCGTCCAATCCGTCCAATGAGGATTCATGCATATTTTAATGTCGATCCAGTGAGTTATATACAGAGCGATGCCGATTATATCAAGACGTAACAACCTGCCAATGTCTGGGAACCGGCCATTCGATCTCTCCGTCGGCAACAGACAAAGGATAAACAATTTTCCGCTGGCCACTTTGCTGCCACTGAAAAATAAAAAATATGTACCCGATCATCATCAGATGCGCAGAAAAGAAAGATGAAAAAAATAACCGTTCCCCCCTTTTATCAACCCAAAACAGGCCATGCAAGGCGGACGAACTGAAAAGACCCCGTTTTCCATAATGATCTGTATGAAATTCAGGTTCTCCATTTTAGCCTTCCAGATCAAACACGATAAAGCGCACAATCGCGAATTAGCAACCACATGAATTTAAGCCGGAAAACAGCATGGGTAAAAATTCTCATATCCGGAATCATGTCAAATAAATTTCTTGACACCCCTCCCTTGATTGTGTCATTTGATAGTCTTTTTGTTCGCTTGTCGGTGATGAATCCGGGCCGGAAAAAGGCCTTTTATCCCGAACCGGTTATCCCGAACCGGATTGAAATGGCTGAAAGCGAATTTCTCGACAGTTAATATTAACATCAAATAAGTGAAAAGCAGGAGGCCGACGCTATGGGGCAAAATAAACCTAAAGGCTTTGTGATGGTCATCGGTGCGGGGATTGCCGGAATCCAGACCGCCCTGTCGCTTGCCGATGCCGGTTACGGTGTCCATCTGGCAGAACGATCCGCATCAATGGGCGGGATGATACCGGATCTGCACCGTATCTATCCGCTGTGTGCCTGTTGTAAACTGGATCCGCGGATTGCCGCCTGTGAGCAGAACCCGAACATCAACATACTGCTCGATACGTGTGTCGACAACATTTCCGGCGCGGCCGGAAATTTCAGTATTGACTTGACGACCGGCGGAGAGAAAAAGAAGATTCAGGCTGGCGCCGTCATTTTTGCCGCCGGCATCGAAACTTTCCAGCCTTCAAACCTGGATTACTATGCCTACGGAAGTACCCCAAACATTGTAACCAGCGTCGAGTTCGAGCAAAGCCAGAAACCCCTGGGGCCCAACTACGGTATGCTCAAACGGCCCTCCGACGGCAAGACACCGGAAAAAATCGCCTGGCTGCAGTGCGTGGGATCACGCGATATCAATCGCGGAGATGCCTCGTATTGCTCCACTGTCTGCTGTATGCACGCCCTTAAAGAGGCCGTCAACGCCAAGGCGGTCAACGAGGATATTGAGGCCACCATTTTTTTCATTGACATGCGTACCCACGGCAAGGGCTACGAGGATTACCTGAACGCCGCTCTCGAAAAAGGCGTCAAGCTGGTACGGAGCAAGGTGCACACCATCAACCCGCTCCCCGAAACCGGTGACGTGGAGATGACCTATGCGGACGAACAGGGCCAGATGCAGAAGGCCGTCTTTGACATGGCGGTACTCTCGGTGGGGCTTAGACCTTCCGCCCAGGCCATCGAACTGGCCAGAAAGGTCGGTCTGCGCGTACGCGCCGACAACTACCTGGAAACGGAACCCTTTCAGCCGGTTTCAACCAGCACCGAAGGTATTTTTGTCTGCGGCGGTGTCTGCGGCCCCCATGACATCACTCACAGCCTGATCCAGGCCAATGCTGCGGTTGCGCAAGTCGCCGGTTTTCTTGAGCCCGAAAGCTTTGTCCCGGCGTCGGAGACCGCGGCGGTTCCGGCAGAGACACAAGGCACTGCCGGTATCCTGCTGGCCTACCAGCTGTGCGCCGGGATGAGCCCTGAAATCGGCCGACTGGTGGAATCCGCTGCTGCGGATCTTTCCGCCGTAACGGATGTTTGCCGGCTCGACGGCGATATCCTCGGCGGCCTGCGCGAAAAACTGGCACAAGTCGCGGCCGACCGCGTGGTGTTTGCCAGCTGTACCGCGCCGATGCACAAGGAAAGTGTCGAAGCAGCGCTCAGGCTCAGTGGCCGCAACCCTTTCATGTACGAAACCGTAGATCTGAAGCTTCTGGGCAGCGACCCCACACTCGCACCGATCACCGAGCGATTGCGTATCGGCGTGATGCGTGCGGAGTTCCTGACACCGCCGGTGATTCACGAAATTCCGGTGGTTAAGCATGCGCTGGTGGTTGGCGGCGGCGTTGCCGGTATGGAAAACGCGCTGGCGCTCTCCAGAGAAGGCTGCCCGGTAACATTGGTGGAAAAGGAAAAAGAACTCGGCGGCCATGGCCGCCATGTACGCGCGACCTGGCAGGGCCTGGACGCACAGGCATACCTGCAGGCGTTGATCCGTTCGGTGGAGCAGGATGACAACATCACCGTGCTGACCGAAACCGGCGTCAAACAAAACCGCGGCTATGCGGGAAATTTTATAACCACTGTTAAAAATGCCGGTGGTACGCAGGAAATCAGGCATGGTGTCACCATCCTGGCCTGTGGCGGCGAAGACCGCAAAGTCGACGAGTATCTGTACGGCCAAAACGACCGGGTTTACCTCTGGTCGGAGCTGGAAGACAAGCTGGTTTCCGACCCGGCCGTCGTTGAAAATGCCGGGTCGGCCGTGTTTATTCAATGCGTGGGATCCCGGGAAAAGGATTGTCCGCACTGCAGCAACCTTTGCTGCAGCTTTACCGTACGCACGGCGGTGGACCTGAAAACAAAGAATCCGGACATGAATGTTTTCGTCATTTACCGCGAGATGCGGACCTTCGGCCTGCGCGAAAACCTCTACCTTGAAGCCCGGAAAAAAGGCGTGGTTTTTATTCGCTATGACGTTGAAAATAAACCGCGTGTCGCACCGTCCGCCGACGGTAAAGGCCTGACCGTAACCGTTTTTGACCCCATCTTAGACCGCATGGTCAGCCTGGATGCGGACTTTCTGTCCCTGCAGACGGCCATCCGGCCAACCCGAAATGCGGCGCTGGCCGATATTTTTCATGTGAACCTGGACGGTAACGGATTTTTTGCCCCGTCACCGGAAAAACTAAAACCGGTGGATACCACGGCCGGCGGCGTTTTCATGGCCGGCCTGGCAGCCTATCCCAAGGACACGGTCGATACAATTACCGAGGCCCGGGCAGCGGCAGGACGGGCGCTGGAAATTATCAGGCAGGATACGGTGCGAATCGGCGGGCAGATCGCCGAGGTGACGCCCGAAAAATGTGCCGTCTGCTGCACCTGTGTGCGGACCTGTCCGTTTTATGTCCCGTTTATCGACCATGAACGCGGTGCGGCGTATATTGATCCGGCGCTTTGTCAGGGATGTGGCATGTGCGTCGCTGAATGCCCGGGCAAGGCCATTGTCATGCCTTCATGTAGCGACGGGATGTTGACGCAGGTGCCGGCCGCTCTGCTCGAGGGCGTATAGGCAGTGTGTCCCGTGGCCTGCACGCCGGCCGCTCCCATGCTGCTGGTGGCGCGGGATGCCTACAGAAACCAAGGGGTTGCTAATTGTTAAGGAGATATCCAGATGGATGAATTCACTCCCCGAATTGTTGCGTTTTGTTGTTCCAACTGTGCCGCCGCTGCATCCAAAATTGCCGACGGTCTGCAGCATGTGCTGCCTGAAAATGTAAAAACCATACAGGTTCCCTGTACCGGCCGCATCGAAGTGCTGCACCTGTTAAAGCCTTTCGAGGAGGGCGCTGACGGTGTTTACGTGGCGGGCTGTCAGGAAGACAGTTGCCGCTATACAAGCGGTATTTCAAAAGCCACCCGGCGGGTGGCGCATGTCCAGAAAATCCTGGAAGAAATTGCGATCGAACCTGAACGCATCGCCGTGTTCAACGTTTCCGCCGGTACGGGGCATACGTTCAGCGAGATTGCCCGCGAAATGACCCGCAAGGTCAAAAAAATAGGGCCCTTACAGGCTTGATAACCCGCTAAATTATTATCGAGGTGCGTTAAATGATTATTGCAGAGGCAAAACCCAATAGTGAACTGCTCGAAATGGTCTCCGACTGCAGCAACGTCCTTGTCGTGGGATGCAAGGGCTGTGTCACCGTGTGCAATGTCGGGGGTGCGAAGGAAGTGGGTGTTCTGGCGTCCGCGTTGAAAATCGCCCGCCGCAGACAGGGCCGGACAATCGCGGTGGATGAGTTCACCTTTGAGCGCCAGTGCGATCCCGAGTACATCGACGAAATCAAAGACCGCATTGGCGACTATGACGCCGTAATCAGCATTGCCTGCGGCGTGGGACCTCAGTTTCTCTCTGAAAGATACCCTTCCGCCAGCGTTTTTCCCGGTGTCAACACGAAGTTTATGGGCGGCGCCGTGGCGCACGGTGTCTGGGAAGAACGTTGTGCCGGATGCGGGCAGTGCGTGATTCATCATTTCGGTGGTATATGTCCCATTGCACGCTGTTCCAAAAGCCTGCAGAACGGGCCTTGCGGCGGTTCTGATCACGGCATGTGTGAAATATCCAAGGATGTGGACTGCATCTGGGATGCCATCGTGAAAAGAATGATGTCCCGGGGGCGGATGGACGAACTGATGAAATTCAGGCCGCCCAAAAGCTGGACCACCGCCCGCGACGGCGGGCCTCGAAAAATGACCCGAGAGGAGTTGAAAATATGAGTGAATTCAAATCTGGCAGTAATCTGGAAAAGGTCCTGCGTGCCGGTCATTTTGCGTTTACCGGGGAATGCGGGCCGCCGACCGGTGCCAATGTTGAAGCCCTTAAAAAGAAAGCGGGCCATCTCAAGGGCATGGTGGATGCCGTCAATATCACGGATAACCAGACCGCTGTGGTGCGTATGTCAAGCTGGGCCGCCTCGCTGATCGTCATGCAGGAGGGCCTGGAGCCCAACTTCCAGATGGTCTGCCGTGACCGCAACCGCCTGGCCGCACAGAGCGATGTGCTGGGGGTTTATGTCCACGGCATCCGTAACATGCTCTGCCTTTCCGGCGACCACCAGAAGTTTGGCAACCATCCGGAATCCAAAAACGTCTATGACATCGATTCCATGCAGCTGATCGACGCGGTCAGAACCATGCGCGACGAGGGCAAGTTCATCAACGGAGAGGAGATTGATGTGCCGCCAAAGATTTTTATCGGCGCGGCGTCCAACCCCTTTGCCGAACCCTTCGAATACCGGGTGTACCGCCTGGCCAAGAAAATATCGGCCGGTGCCGATTTCGTCCAGACCCAGTGCATTTACAACATGGACCGCTTTCGCGAATTCATGAAACAGGCCGTCGATATGGGCCTGCATGAGAAATGCTACATCCTGCCCGGCGTTACGCCCATGAAGAGCGTGGGAATGGCGCTGTATATGTCGCGCTCGGTACCCGGTATGGATGTCCCCGATGATTTGATCAAGCGTCTGCGGGGTGCCGGCAAGGGCAAGGTCGCCGAAGAGGGTATCAAGTTCGCGCTGGAGCAGATCGAGGAATTCAAAGAGATGGAAGGTGTTGCCGGCGTCCACCTGATGGCCATCGAATGGGAGCACCGGGTACCTGAAATTGCCGAAAGAGCGGGGATGCTTCCCAGGCCCATTGTCTAAAACCCTGTCATTTATCCGGTTTGTCTTCTGCTGCCCGTGGCCCTCTGCCGCGGGCAGTTTTTATTTCCGGCACCTAAACCCTGCCCCAAAAAACCTGCCCGCTCGTATCTCGAATCAAATCGGAAATAAAAGCATTTTAGTTACGAATGCAAAGGGAATCGTTCATCCGGCCGGTCACTCTCTTAACCGTAAATCTGCGCTGGTAAAAATTTCCGAATCCCTTCATCACGGCAATCACTTTCAGCCAGCATTTTCCCCAAGGCGAAAAAATATGACCAAATGGGAAAATTGTATCCACAAAGACATACCCGGCCAGCCAATGAAATACACATTTATTCATTCTAAGTTTGGCACGGCTTATTATGATATTTATTGTTGACATATTTAGTTTCTATGCTTATTATATTTGTACTAATAATATGTGAGGTAACTATGAAAACATTTGATCCGTATAAAAGCCTTGGCTTTCAGTGCGAACTGACCCTGAAAACCTTTATACGTAACCTTGCGTCAAGGCTCGATGGAACCGGAATCAGCCCAACCCAGTTTCGGCTGCTTACCCATCTGGTGGCCGATGGGCCGCTGAGCCAGGCAGAGCTGAGCGAGATGCTTTCAATAACCCCCCCCTCGACCGTAAAGCTGATTGACCGGATGCAGCGTGACGGCTGGGTGATCCGCAAAGCAGATGATAAGGATCGCCGGGTCAATAAAATCGATTATACAAAGAAAGCCCGAAAAGTATGGGAAGAGGCAACCATTCATTCCCGGAGACTTCTCAAACAGGCGTATCGTGGGATATCTGAAAATGAAATCAATACCGTCATCACCGTTCTGGCTAAAGTTCGAAAGAACCTCGAATAACCAGAGCTTAATTCATATGAAAGGGAGAATCATCTTGAAAAGTACCATTATATTCTTTCTAAGTCTGTTTTGCAGTCTTCCCGCTTATGCAGGCGAGGTGTCAATCACCACACTTCTTGGTGCTGTTGCCGGTCAACCCGGTTTAGAGGCAAGCCGGCTCGACATTGAGTCCAGTGTCGTCCAGCTGCAGCAGGCACATGCCCTGCTCTACCCGAAAGTGTCCGGTTTTGGAAGTTACACGCTTTATAATTCCCCGACCAATTTACGCCCCATGGCACCCACAGAAGTTAATATTCGGGCCGGCGACTCCATCCCTTTTTCCAAACGGATCACCCGCTATGGACTAAAACTTGACGTACCGCTTTTTATCAAAAGTCTTTACACGCTGGCGGATCAGGTCAAAGCACTCCAGCAGGTAAAAAAATCCCACTACCAGCTTCAATTGATTACCCGTCAGGCGTCCGTGGTTTCGGTGAATGCCTCTTTGGCATATGCCTCACGCGTACGCGCGGCCATGGCGGCCCGAATTGATTCACTATCCAAAACGCAGCACGATTTAAAACTCGCCGTTAAAAACGGAAGGACGCCGGAATCGGAACTCCAAAAAGTTGAAACGCTCCTCAACACCCTTTTGCAGCAGCAAAATGATCTATTGCGAAAGGAAGTAGCGCTGAGGAGTCAGCTCAAAAGTTTAACCAACATCCAGGTGACACACGCCGTTCCGATGACATTGCTGCATCCGGTTACTGCAGGGGGGTTTCTCGGTGAAAAACAAATGGTTGCAAAGGTCAGTATGGCCGAGAAAGACTTACAGCAGGCCAAAGAAAAACGCTATCCCGCTTTGATGCTGGAAGGGGCCCTCTCGGAAAATTCGGGAGAGGCCTACAACACCGACGATCAGATTGACCGCAGTTACAATTACATCGGAGTTAAAATAACGATACCGCTTTTTAACCGCAGTCTGCACACGGCAATCGCTCAAAAAAAGGTTCAATTGTCTCGCCAAAAACAGGAATTGTCACAACTGAGAATTGACCTGGCCGCCACGGCCGATAATCTGCAGCAGCAACTGCCGCTCATTGAACAGTCAACCCGGCTGGCACAGGCATCTCTCAAGAGCGACCAGGAACTTCTAAAAATTGCAAAAGTTGCCTATCGCAATATCCGGATGACAACCGAAGAATATTTGCGGTTTGAAACCAAGGTCCTTGATGCCGAAGCTGCATTACAGGAAATCTATGTTGACCGGTGGAAAATAATCAGCCAGCAGGCGGTCCTCTACGGCAATGATTTAACAGGAGTTATCCAATGAAAACAAAGCTTATATCGATATTGATTATTCTACTGATTGCGGTCGGCGCCGTTACATTGCTGAAAAGCAGGAAAAAAGCGCTCAGCCAGGCCCCGGTTGCCGCTGTGTTGCCCGTTGTTGTCGACACCGTAACACTTAAGCCACGGCAAATAACCCTGACGTTGCCGGCCATGGGCGTCGTATCCTCCGATCTTTCCACAACCCTGTCGACAAAAGTAAGCGGCCGGGTTCTTAAGCTCTACCGCAAAGAGGGAGATCCGGTCAAAAAAGGAGATCTGCTGCTGCAGATCGATGATCGCGAATTACGCACCAAAAAAAAGACCATGAAGCTGAAAAGCGTTAGCCTGGGCTATGACATCACCGCAAAGCAGGAAAACCTGAAGGCGCTGCAAACCGCATTGACCAACGCCATTGACTCCCATGCCCGGACCAAAGAGCTGCTCGATGTCAAGGGGGCTTCAATTGAGCAATACGACAAAGAAAAAACGGCGATTGCCCAATTAAAGGCGAAGATTCAAAGCATGAAAAGCGCTGTTTCCATGCTCCGGTCCGGTATCAGTGAAATACGGCAGAACGAGAATGAAATTGATACGCTGCTCAGCTACACGGTATTAAAATCTCCGGTCAACGGGACGCTCAGCGCCAGAATGGTCCAGCCTGGTGATCTCGCCCTGCCCGGCAAGCCACTACTGAAAATTGCCGCAACCGACGGCCTTTACCTGGATATCCGGCTGCCGTCCGATCTGGATGCCCGCATGATTTTATATAAAAATAAAACGTTTCCCCTCACACCCAAAAATCAGGCCGGGATCAGCGGACTGCGGGAATATCGCACCGCTTTACCCCTTGGCAGTGCTTTGGTTGAGGGAGAATTTTTAAATATTGCACTGGTTCTCTATACCGGGCAGGGGATTCTCCTCCCCAACGACGTACTTCTCAGCACTGAGAATGAAACCAGCGTATTGGTCTACGAAAAGGGCCAGGCAACCAAGGTTCCGGTCACCATGATCCGGCGGGGCAGCGAGGGCGTTATGGTCAAGGAAAATCTGGCAGGGAAAACGCTGCTGCTTGCCAAGCCGGATATCCTGCTGCGTGCCACCACGGGTGTTCCGATTAAACTTTTCAGTCACGCCAACAATTGATCCGGGAGAACCGTCATGTTTGATTTTTTTCACAAACGTCCATACCTGCTTTACAGCGTTATTGCCGGACTTTTTGTTCTGGGTGTCTACGGCCTGATTGTCATGCCGAAAAACCTGTTCCCCGACAGCGACCGCCCCACCGTTATCATTATGAGCCAGGTTCCCGGCGCCACGCCCGATGTTGTCGCCGCGACGGTTTCCAAACCGGTTGAGCAGGAAGTATCCACCCTCTCGCTGATCCGGAAAGTCAGTTCGACCAATATCGCCGGGATGTCAATTGTCACGGCCGAATTTGAATATGTCAAAGGGCTGGACGCCGCGGCAGTCGATGTCAATAATGCCATCAATAAAGTGCGCGGAAAACTGCCGCCAAAAGTCAACCCATCGATTTACACTGCCGGATCCTTTGTTTTGCCGACGGATGTCTTTGCCCTTTCTCCGGCCAATAAAAACATCGATATCGACACCATTCGCAAACTGGTTATCAGCGATATCAAACCGGCCCTGCTGCGTAATCCCGCCGTGGGTAATGTGGAAGTTTTCGGTGGCTATCAAAGTGCCATCAATATCAACATCGACCCCTTTGCCGCCAAATCACATGGCGTGGCGCTGAGTAAAATCGCCGGAACCATCCGGGCGCTCAACCGTGACATCCCCATCGGATTCAGTAAAAGTGATACCTCTTTTTTCACGGTGACCTACTACGGTGAGCGCGACCGGATTGGGGATTTAGAGCGGCTGCCGATTGCTCCGAATGTTACGCTGGGCGATATTGCCACGATCAGGTGGGAGCATCAGCGCCGTTTCTCAGGATATATCGGCAATGGAAAAGAAGCGATTGCCATCGCTATTCAACGCGCACCGGGCGGGTCGGTCCTTGACACCAGCAAAGCAGGCCGCAGCGAAATTGAAAAATTAAAAGCACGGTATCCCAACATCCGGTTTCAGCTGGCTGATACCCAGCGAAATCTGATTAGAACGGCCAATACCAACATGCTTGAAGCGCTGCGCGATGCCATTATTTTCACCCTGCTGGTAATTCTGCTTTTTCTTGGAAACCTGCGGGCGGTTGCGGCGGCCCTTGCCTCGATCCCCATGGTCTTTTTTGCCACGATCGCCATTATCTGGATGTTCGGCGGAGGACTGAATCTTATCATCTATACGGCCATCATCCTGGCGCTGGGAATGCTGGTCGATGATGCGGTCGTCGTACTGGAAAATATCGAGCGCCATCTTACCGAGCTCAAAGAGGATCTCAATACCGCTATAATACACGGAACAAAAGAAGTGGTTGCGCCCATTTTTGCCGGAACCGTTGCCACCATCGCCATCATGGGCCCCTTTTTATTTGCAGGTGATTTTCCCCAGCAGATCTTCCGCCCTCTTATTTCGACTTTGATCATCGCGCTCCTGGTCTCATACTTTCTCTCGATCACCTTTATTCCGGCCATATCTTTCTACTTATACCGGAACGGTACGCAAAAATATCGACTTGAGCGGTGGCTTGAACGTCTGTATGAAACCACCTTTGGCCGCCTGGTCAAACCCTATACGGCGATTCTTAAATTTTCCGCAAGGGGGCACTCCCGGCTGAGAAGAGTCCTGATGACGATAGGTGTTGTTGCCCTTTTGGCCGTCAGTGTACGGGGTATTATGCCGGTCATTGGCCGGGATCTGATGCCACCGATGGACACCGGTATCATCAAGGCACATGTCAAGTTCAGTGCCAATGAAACCGTTGATCTCGCCGAAAAAAGGATTGCCCCTTTCCTGAAGTGGCTCCACGAACAACCCGAAGTCAAGATGAGCTCGGTTACGTTTGGCAGTGAACCGGGCGTTCTCTCCCTCGGGTCGGGCTCTTTGCCAACGGAATCAATTATGACGATCAATTGTGTGGATCGATTTCAGCGCAGGGCAACCATCTGGCAGCTGGAAAGCCGTTTCAGAGAAAAATTAGCCAAACTCCAAAACGTTAAAGTCGTCGATGTTTACGACTTTGGGGCAACGCCCCTCTCCAGCATCAAAGCACCGGTTAATGTTCAATTACTGGCAGAAGATTATCACCTGCTGCCTGCCGCCAGCCATCGAGTTGCCAATGCGCTGAAATCCGTCAAGGGGCTCACCTCGATTTATACCAGCTGGGATCAGGATTTCACCGAAGCAGAACTCAAGATTGACAGCAACCGCGCCCTTGCCTACGGTATCACGCCCGTACAGATCGCGGCCCAGCTGCCACTTTCGGGAATCCCGGTTACGCTGAGCGGAAACCTGGTCACCATGCAGACGCAATTCGTTCGTCTCTACTTTAACCGGCCTTTCGATAAACATCTTCAGGCCCTGCGTCTGATCCCGATCCAGACAAAAAAGGGCCCGGTTCCCCTGGAAGCACTGGCAAAAATTAACTACCGGCTGACCGCTAATAAAATTGAGCGGAACGCGCTTCTTTACTCGCTCGATGTAGGGGGGTACCGGGCAAAACGCGCGATTTCAACCATGACCGATGATGCAATTGAAACCCTGAAACCGTTTCACCTTCCAGGCGTAGAAATCCATCAGGAAGGAGACATGAAGCAGATGGGGGATACCTTTCAGCGGATGCTTAAATCGATCGCGATCGGTGTTGTTCTTCTCTTGATGGCGTTGATCGCCATTTATCAATCGGTACGGATGTCAATTGTCATGATACTCGTCCTCCCCTTGTCGATGATTGGCGCATCCTGGGGAATGCTTTTGTTCAATAAACCGAGCTGTATGCCCAGTCTGGTCGGAATTATGCTCCTCTTCGGCATCATCATCAAAAACTCTGTGCTCCTGATCGATTTCTACCAACACTACCGTAAAGCTGGAAACAGCCCGTTTGACGCCGCTCTGGAATGTGTCGAGGTCCGTTTCCGGCCTGTCTTTATGACCGCTTTCGGAACAATTGCCGGGATGATTCCCATTGCCTTTGAATGGGCAGTAGGCCTGGAAAGGCTGTCGCCCCTTGCCGACGTTGCCATTGGGGGCCTGATCATTGGAACCATTTTGACACTGATATATATCCCGATATTTGCCTACAGTGTCGAGAAGAAAGAAAAAATTTCGTGAATAAAAAAAGAGGATGCGAATCTTTAATGGATAAAAAAATTGATTTGAAGGCGGCCATCGCCATCGGTATTGGCGGCATGGTTGGCGGGGGAATCTTTGCCGTTTTGGGCCTGGCCGTCACGCTGGGAAAGGGCGGAACACCTGTCTCTTTCCTGATCGCCGGGATCATTGCACTGCTCACCGCCTACAGTTATGTCAGACTCAGCCTCACCTACCCGGATCGTGGCGGGACAGTCCGGTTCATCAATCAGGGCTTCGGAATTGGAATTTTCAGCGGAGGAATTAATAATTTACTTTGGATCAGTTACATCATCATGCTCTCTCTTTACGCGTCAGCATTTGGTTCATACGCACCGAATCTGCTGAAAATAACCGGCGGTCAGCGGATTGATTATCATATTTACCTCAGCCTCATCATTATTTTCGCAACCGCAATCAACTATTATAGTATTCAAGTTGTGGGAAAAATCGAATCCTATGCCGTTATTGTCAAATTGACCATTTTATTATCATTTGTCGTTATCGGGTTATATGAGCTGTCCGGAAACCCCAACCTCACCCAGCTTACACTCACCCATTGGGAATCCCCTTTAAAAATATTGACGGCGGGAATGGTTATTTTTGTTGCCTATGAAGGGTTTGAACTGATCGCAAATGCAGCCCCCGATATCATCGATCCGGTTAAAAATATTCCTCGAGCCTATTACTACTCTGTTATTTTCGTAATGCTTCTTTACATCATTATCGCCACCATAACGGTTGGGTCACTGCCTTTCAGCCAGATCGCCACAGCACAGGATTATGTGCTCGCGGAAGCGGCCAAACCGATGCTGGGACATTTTGGATTTACAATCATCACTATCGCCGCGCTTATTTCCACTTTCTCCGCGATCAATGCCTCTCTCTACGGCGGAAGCCGGGTGAGTTACGAAATCGCAGAAGATGACGAATTGCCCCACGAATTAACCAGCATGCTGTGGAACCATCCCGTCGGCCTGCTCATTACCGCAATCGTCACGTTGCTCATGGCCAATACGCTCAACCTTGAAAGTATCTCTACCGCGGGAAGTGTTGGATTTCTTCTGATATTTGCCACGGTCAATTGCGTCGGCCTGAAATTATCCCGGATCACCGGTGGGACAAAAATCATCCCTTTGGCAGGTTTCCTTCTCTGTTTAACGGCGACGGTTCTCCTCATTATCCAGCAATTATCTGCCAATCGAACCGGGGTTATTGTCTCCATCGGAATAATTACTTCCTGTTTCCTGATGGAATACATCTTCAAAAAAACTGAAACAGGGAAATCAAAAGCCGTAAGAAAAATATAGCCACTAAAGTATTGAGCCGCAAAGAGACTGGAATGATAATGTCGTTTGGCTTTTAAAATGAAGGTGTTCTAAGCTCATAACTATAAAAGGCCTGTTGCCACCACAGCAACAGGCCTTTTATAAATGGCGGGGACGACGAGACTCGAACTCGCGACCTCCGGCGTGACAGGCCGGCGTTCTAACCGAAACTGAACTACGTCCCCGTTTTACTCTAAATTCAATCTAACCTATCCGGGTTCATCGGCCCGGGTTGGTAGGCGGAACAGGGCTTGAACCTGTGACCCTCGGCTTGTAAGGCCGATGCTCTCCCAACTGAGCTACCCGCCCCCAGTCCCAAGACCGCCCTAGCGGTGTTTGTCGAAAACGTGTCTTGATTACCAATTGCATCGATGGTTGTCAAGCTGAAAGTGACAATAATTCTCAGGATATTTGGGGCTACATCCTTCAATTTTTTCTTTTCTAGGACACCTGCCCCGTGGTCATGGACAATGAGGCATCGCTCGTTTTAAACGTGGTCTTATCATTATCGAGAACCAGCGTGTGCGATAACACCTCGTCCATGTGCGATACGGTGATAATCTCCATCTGTTTCTGAATATTGGCGGGGATATCCACCAGATCTTTTTTGTTTTCCACGGGAATCAATACTTTTTTAATCCCTCCGCGATGCGCGGCCAGAATTTTTTCCTTGAGACCGCCAATGGGCAGCACCCGGCCACGCAGGGTGATTTCGCCGGTCATGGCCAGAAAGCGGCTGACCGGCCTTTTGGTCAGTGCCGACACAATGGATGTACACATGGCAATCCCTGCGGAGGGGCCGTCTTTGGGCGTGGCTCCGTCCGGAATGTGGATATGGATATCCAGCTTACGATAAAATTTAGGTTCGAGACCCAGCTCATTGGCACGGGAACGGACATAACTGATAGCGGCCTCGGCGGACTCTTTCATTACATCGCCCAGTTTGCCGGTAACCGTATGCACCCCCTTGCCCGGCATGACAACGGTCTCCGCACAAAGGATCTCCCCGCCCACCTGGGTCCAGGCCAGGCCCGTGGCAATCCCCACCTGATCTTTTTCTTCCACCTGCCCATAACGAAAAGGGGGTGATCCCAGGTATTTCCGAATCGATCTAGCCGATATCCGAATGGGCTTTTCAGGCTTTTTCCTGACCACGGTGCGGGCAATTTTACGACAGACGGAAGCGATTTCACGCTCCAGGTTACGAACCCCGGACTCCCGCGTATATCGCTGAATTAACAACATGATGGCGTTCTTTGAAAAAGTGACATCCACTTCTTTCAGCCCGTTCAGGCGGATCTGTTTCGGGGATAAGAATCCTTCGGCAATATGATATTTTTCCTCTTCGGTATATCCGGACAGCCGGATAATCTCCATCCGATCCTGAAGCGGAAGCGGAATCTCCGGCAGGGTATTGGCCGTGGTCACAAATAAAATATCCGACAGGTCGTAATCAACATCCAGATAATGATCATTAAACGCAAAGTTTTGTTCCGGGTCCAGAACTTCCAGCAGGGCGGCCGAGGGGTCACCCCGAAAGTCCATACTCATTTTATCCACTTCGTCCAGACAAAACACAGGATTGTTCACACCGGCTTTTTTCAGAGACTGGATAATTTTGCCGGGCATCGCGCCGATATATGTCCGGCGATGCCCCCGAATCTCGGCTTCATCCCGAACCCCGCCCAGAGACAAGCGGATATATTTACGCCCCGTGGCCCGTGCAACGGATCGGGCCAGCGATGTTTTGCCGACACCGGGCGGCCCCACAAAACAAAGGATCGGACCGCGGACTTTTTTGACCAGAGATTCCACCGCCAGGTACTCGACGATACGCTCCTTCGGTTTTTTCAGGCCGTAGTGATCCTCGTCCAGAATCTTCTCGGCTTTATCCAGATCCCCATGTACTTCGGACGCTTCATACCAGGGCAGACTGAGCAGCCAGTCAATATACCCCCGCACGACAGTCGCTTCGGCGGACATGGGTGCCATCATCGACAGCTTCTTAAATTCCTGTTTAACCTTTTCGGTCGCCTCTTTGGACATTTTCTTGGCATTAATCTGCTCTTCAAGTTCTTTCAGGTCATCCTGAGCGTCATCGGGTCCCATCTCTTTTTTAATGGCCCGTATCTGCTCATTGAGATAGTAGCTCTTCTGAGTCTTCTCCATCTGCTTCTTGACCCGGCTCTTAATCCGCTGGTCCATCTTGAAAATGTCGATCTCCAGCCGGATAAGTTCCAATAACAGCGAGAGCCGTTCACCCAGAGCAGCCGTGTCCAGCAGTTTTTGCTTGTCGGCAATTTTAAATG
Organism: Deltaproteobacteria bacterium; assembly: GCA_003973265.1. Classification (GTDB taxonomy): domain Bacteria; phylum Desulfobacterota; class Desulfobacteria; order Desulfobacterales; family QNYZ01; genus QNYZ01. The sequence continues at coordinate 22,474 of QNYZ01000032.1, forward strand.
AAAAATGGGCGGCAATCGCGTCCGCCAGTTGAGAAGGATCGCTAATGGCCACCACGCTTTTGACCAGTTCCCGGGCGATCGATTTATTTAACTTGGCATAATTTTCAAAATTTTTCTTGATCGACCGGACCAGGGCTTCCTTTTCCGCCTCGTCCACTGGTGTTTCCCAAACCGGAGTCAACGATACCCGAAAATAGTCGGCATTGGGTAAAAACTGGTCAATCCGCGCCCGCTTCACCCCTTCCACCAGGGCTTTTACCGTTCCATCGGGCAGCTTGAGAAGCTGAAGCACCTTCCCCACGGTTCCCACGCGACTGATGTCTTTTTCCCTGGGATTATCAATATCCACATCGGTTTGCGTGGCCAGAAAAATGTATTTATCCCTGTTCATGGCAACCGCCAGGGCCTGAACCGATTTATCCCGGCCCACGAAAAGCGGTGCGACCATATGGGGAAACACCACAATATCCCTCAGGGGAAGCAGGGGCAGCTCAAGATTCTCTGTTTCCAAACCACCGGGATCGGATTTTTCCGGAAAACCTGTCATGGTTATATATCCTTATAATAGCTGACCAGGGTGATCAGGCCTGCTTTTTATTTTGTTCGTATAAAAGAATCGGGTCTTCGTCTTTCAGTACGACCTCTTCATTGACCACGCATTCCCGAACGTTTTCGATGGAAGGGATTTCATACATGATGTTGATGAGGCACTTTTCCATGATGGAGCGAAGCCCCCTGGCCCCCGATTTTCGCTTCAGCGCTTCTTTAGAAATCGCAGCCAAAGCGGTATCGGTAAAGCGCAGGTTAACCCCCTCCATCTCAAATAATTTCTGAAACTGTTTGACCAGGGCATTCTTTGGTTCGGTCAAAATTCGGACCAGCGCATCGGCCCCCAGTTCATTCAACGTGGCGATAACCGGCAGTCGTCCAAGAAACTCGGGAATCAGACCAAATTTGATCAGATCTTCCGGACGGACCCTGGCCAGCGTTTCGCCAATATTCATTTTCTTCTGGTCCGTGATGTTTGCGCCAAACCCCATCATCCTGGATCCCTGGCGACTCTGAATAATCCGCTCCAGCCCGTTGAACGTACCACCGCAGATAAAAAGGATATTGGAGGTGTCCACCTTCAAAAAATCCTGCTGGGGGTGTTTTCGCCCGCCCTTGGGAGGCACACTGGCCATGGTTCCCTCAAGGATTTTCAACAACGCCTGCTGGACCCCTTCCCCGGACACATCCCGGGTAATGGACGGGTTGTCGGATTTACCGGCAATTTTGTCGATTTCATCAATATAAACAATACCGCGCTTGGCTTTTTCCACATCGTAGTCGGCGTTCTGGACCAGCGTCAGGATAATGTTTTCCACATCTTCGCCCACATACCCCGCCTCGGTCAGGCTGGTGGCATCGGCAATGGTAAAAGGAACATTCAGAAACCGGGCCAGCGTCTGGGCCAGCAGCGTTTTTCCGGAACCGGTGGGCCCGATGAGGAGGATATTGCTTTTCTGGATCTCCACATCAGTGCCGATATTCGGCGAGGAATCAAGACGTTTATAGTGATTATATACGGCCACGGACAGAATTTTTTTGGCCATATCCTGTTCGATCACGTAGTCATCAAGCATCGCGTTGATCTCTTTGGGAAGAAAGGTCTTATCCGATTCACCCCGGTCCTGCTCGAATTCCTCTTCGATGATCTCGCCACACAGCTGAATGCATTCATCGCAGATATAGACGGCCGGCCCGGCAATGAGCTTCGTCACTTCCTTTTGACTTTTGCCGCAAAACGAACAGAATAAATTTTCGTTTGATTCGTCTTTATCAGACATATCAGGACTCCGTCTCTTTATCTTTACCGTCAATGTTATCAAGATCGTCCCGATCCTGAATCACGTGATCGATGATTCCATATTTTTTTGACTCTTCGCTGGACATGAAATAGTCGCGATCCGTGTCTTTCCGGATCTGTTTCAGGGACTGTTTGGTATGGCTGGCCAGGATATTATTCAATGTATCTTTCAGTCGTAAAATTTCCTTTGCCTGCAGGGCAATATCTGAAGCCTGGCCCTGTGCGCCGCCCATGGGCTGATGAATCATGATCCTGGCATTGGGGAGTGAATATCTTTTCCCATCGGCCCCGGCAGCGAGCAGCAGGGCACCCATGCTGGCCGCCTGACCGATGCAGACGGTGGCAATCGCCGGTTTGATGTACTGCATGGTGTCATATATGGCCAGCCCGGCCGTGACACTGCCGCCCGGAGAGTTGATATAAAAATTAATTTCCCGACCCGGATCTTCGGACTCGAGAAAGAGCAATTGCGCGATTAGAACATTGGCCACCTCGTCATTGATGGCGGTTCCTAAAAATATAATCCTGTCTTTTAACAGCCGTGAGTAGATATCATAGGCCCGTTCGCCCCGGCTGCTCTGTTCGATGACCATGGGAATGAGTGGCACGTTTTTTCTCCTTATGGAATCCTATCTGTCCGGATCGTTATGACTCACTGGAATCGTCATCTGCTTTTTCAGATTTTTCCGTTTCCGTGTCCTCTTTTTCTTTTTCAGGCGGTTTTTCCGTTATGTCGCCATGCTCCATTATAAGCTTGATCGCCTTTTTTTCAAGTAACGCATGCTTCAGGAATTCAAACCGGTCCGGATCGGTTTTGAAATATTCTTTAATACTGTCGACCGGCTGTTGATACGCCTGGGCCATCTCGGCCAGACCGGTTTCCGTTTCCTCATCGGTAAGCGTCAGTTCCTCCTGATCGATAATCTTGCTCAAAATGAGCTGCCGCCGCACCTGTTTGATTGCCACATCGCGGTACTTTTCCTCCATTTTTTCCCTGGAAAGGCCCGCATCTTCCATCTTCATATTGTTGTTGGAAAATGATTGCTCGGCTTCATTGATGATACTGTTCAATTCATTCTGAATCAGGCTGTCCGGCACGTCGAACTCGGCTTTTTCCAGAAGTGCGGTAAAAACCTGCTCGTTCATCTCCTGCTCGGCACGCTTGTCATAGCCTTCCTGGATGGATTGTCTGATTTTATCCTTAAGCTCATCCATATTTTCGTAGGGTCCCAGGGTTTTGGCAAATGCATCGTCCAGCTCCGGGAGCGACTCCTTGCGGATTTCATTGAGCAGGACCTTGAATGTCACGTTGCGTCCGGCCAGCCTGGGATTAAAATAATCGTCGGCAAAGGAAACGCTGATCTCTTTCTCTTCTTTCGCGTTCATGCCGATAATTTCAGCGTCAAAGTCTTTGTGAATACGCCCCTCGCCCACTTTCATCGAAAAATTGGTGGTTTTCTGCATATCTTTAAGGGGCAGATCATTTTCAAACACTTCGTAATCGATCAGCACAATATCGTCTTTGGCCACAGGCCGGTCTTCTTCCAGCGGCTCGTTCCGGGCCATATTTTTCTGGAGCATCTTGAGCTGCAGGTCAAGTTCTTCATCGCTGGCCTTATAAATCGTTTTTTCAAGGGCAAGTCCCTTGAATTCGATGGGATCCAGCTCCGGCGACACTTCAATGGAGGCATCAAATTTAAATGGTTTCCTGTCTTCCAGCACAGGGGGATTGATCTCCGGCTTCCCGACTAGTTTCAGGTCGTTATCCTTTACAGCCTCAACAAATGAATCCTGAATCAATTGTGCGGCCACATCCGCATTCACATTTTTTTTATACATCCGCTCCAGAACGCTGCGGGGTGCCTTTCCCGGCCGGAACCCTTTGATCCTGGCGGTTCGCTTGAGTTCACCATAGGCGGAATTCAGGGCCTGGGTGACGTCTTCTTCAGGGATTTCTATGTGCAATGTCTTTTTTACCGAGCTCACATCCTCAACTGAAATTTTCATCAGAATCCTTTCTTACATGACAAAATAAATGCCTGAAATGCGAACATTTACAGGCAGCAGTTAAATATATATTCTGTGGTGCGAAAGGGGAGATTTGAACTCCCACTCCATCTCTGGAACTGGATCCTAAATCCAGCGCGTCTGCCAATTCCGCCACTCTCGCAAAAAAAACGGCCACGATGATTGACATCACCGATAAAATCGTTAATATTCCGGCTCCAATCTAATATCGACACCTTGAGGTGTCAAGGAAATTCAGGTGTTACGGGGTATCCATGCTTACGGAGGCCGTACAACGCGACAAGAAAGGGGTGTCCAAGATATCCGGTCGCTGATGATCCTTGATCGGCACGGGAATACCATGGTAGAGAAAAAGATATCTTTCGCCGGGTTTTTTCCCTCCCGGGAGAATGACATTTCCGGTTATCAATCCCGGAAATAGATTCGGGTAATCAACCGGGGCGTGGCGCAGTCTGGTAGCGCACCTGCTTTGGGAGCAGGGAGTCGGAGGTTCAAATCCTCTCGCCCCGACCATTTTTCTTATCGCCCCCCATTTCGATTTCCAATGGTCGCCGTCGGATACCTGTTTACCGTCTCCTGTTTATGTGGCCGACCGGTTGAGTTTGTTCGCATCCAGCCGGTCCGGGGGAAAAAACAGGGTCGCCATATAGTCACTGAGGGTCTCCGCCCGCCGGATCCGTTCCACGGAACCATCGGCATGCAGCAGCAGCTCCTGGGGCCGCAGCCGGCCATTGTAGTTAAACCCCATCGAATACCCGTGGGCACCGGTATCATGGATGCAGACCAGGTCGCCATCGACAATGCGCGGCAACTCCCGCTGAATGGCAAATTTATCATTATTTTCACACAGGCTGCCCACCACGTCGACGATTTCCGTATCGCCGCCGGCTTGTTTGCCGGGAACGGTGATATGGTGATACGCACCGTAAATCCCCGGCCGCATCAATGCCGACATGCACGCATCCACCCCCACATAGGTCCGGTAAATCTCTTTTCGATTCAGCGCCCTCGTAATCAGCACACCATGCGGGCCGGCCATATATCGTCCACTTTCCATGTAGAGACGGGGCATATATCCGTTCCTTTCTTCAAAAGCACGGAATAACGCCTTAATTTCCGTGGAGAGTGCGCCCAGGTCCAACGGGGCATCATCCGGATGGTAGGGAATCCCCAACCCGCCGCCAATATTGATAAATTCAAACCGGATAGACCGGTCGCGGCCGATGCTTTCGACCATATCCAGAAGCATCCGGGCGGTTTCAACCATGTATTGATAATTTCGTTCATTGGAGGCCACCATGGCATGCAGGCCGAACCGCCGGGCACCACGCTCCCGGGCCCTGTCAAACGCCAGGGGCAGCTGATCATGGGTCAGGCCATATTTAGACTCCACCGGATTACCGATGATGGCGTTGCCTGTCCGCCGTTCACCGGGGTTGTATCTGAAACAGATCAATTCAGGCATCCGGGGGACTTTGTCGATCAGGGACAGATCGTCCAGGTTGAGGATACAGCCGCCGTTCCGGGCCGCCACGGCAAACTCCCCGGCATGGGTATTGTTGGACGAAAACATGATCTCGTCACCCGTGGCCCCGGTTTTCCGGCTCAGGGCCAGTTCGGGAATCGAGCTGCAGTCAAAACCGAACCCCATCTTGCGCATGATTTCCAGGATTCGGGGATTGGGCAGGGCCTTGACGGCAAAATACTCCTTGAAGCCGGCCAGCCCCGAAAACGCCGTTATCAGCTGCTCCCCGGTTGCTTTCAATCCGGCTTCGTCATAAATATGAAAAGGGGTGCCGAAATGGCTGGCGATATCGGCCAGAATGGGGGTCAGGCGCCCTTCAAAATCAGTGGACATCGGCATCGGTTATTCTACCTCTCTATCGTTGGTTAACATATCGACTACCATGGCAAATTTACGCCACCGCCTCACGAACACGGTTCATGGCGGTCTGGACATTTTCGAAACTATTAAAGGCACTGAAACGAACATAGCCTTCGCCGCACCGGCCGAATCCGGCTCCCGGCGTGCAGACCACGCCGGCTTTCTCAAGGAGCATGTCAAAAAATTCCCAGGAATTATTTTTGCTTTTTACCCAGATATAAGGCGCGTTTTCACCCCCGATACACTCAAATCCCAGGGCGGTCATCTCTTTGAGGATTAACGCAGCATTTTGCAGATAACTGTCGGTCAATTCCCGCGTCTGCATCTGGCCGGCATCGCTGTACACGGCTTCCGCAGCCCGCTGAACCGGGTAGGAAACCCCGTTAAACTTGGTGGTGTGACGCCGATGCCAGAGCGTATGCAGCAAATGGCCTGTCCCGTCCGCCGACCAGGCCCGGCATGCTCTGGGCACCACCGTGTACGCGCACCGGGTGCCGGTAAATCCGGCCGTCTTGGAAAAACTGCGCAGTTCAATGGCCACTTCCCGTGCGCCCGGTATCTCGTAGATGGAATGGGGCAGCGAATCGTCGCGGATAAAGGCTTCATAGGCGGCATCAAACAGGATCAGAGCTTTGGCCTGACGGGCATAGTCCACCCAGCCGCCCAGCGCTTCCCTTCCGATGGTGGCCCCGGTGGGGTTGTTGGGAAAACAGAGGTAAATCAAATCCACCGGTTGATCCGGCAGGGCCGGGATAAATCCATTTCCCGAAGTCCCGTCCAGATAGGTGATTCCGGCATAGCGCCCATCGGTCGCCCGGCCGGTGCGGCCGGCCATCACATTGGTGTCCAGGTAGACCGGGTAGACCGGGTCGGGGATGGCCACCGAAATATCATCGGAAAAAATCTCCTGGATGTTGGCAGAATCGCACTTGGCCCCGTCGCTGACAAAGATTTCATCCGGCTGAATATCGGCTCCCCGGGCCATAAAATCGTGGGCGGCAATCTTCTCTCTTAAAAAAGGATAACCCTGCTCAGGGCCGTACCCCCGAAACAGCGCTTCATCCGCCATTTCGTCCACGGCCCGATGAAAAGCCGACACGCATGCCGGCGGCAGGGGCCGGGTCACATCGCCGATTCCCAGTTTGATAATTTCCCGATCGGGATTTTCTTCCTGAAACGCCGATACCCGCCTGGCGATCTCCGAAAAGAGATAGGACGCTTCCAGCTTTAAATAATTTTCATTGATTCGGATCATGGATTACCTCAATTGAATATTCACAGTGCGAACATCTCCGCCCCTTGCCGATATAGCGATCGTTCTTATTTGTCAAAAAACACTTCATACATCGTTGATGTTTTTTCCTTCTCAAGCAGAAAGATGTCATCTTCGGGATAATATTTGGCTTTCTCAGGTGATTCCCCCGCAAATTTTTTAATGGATTCGATAGAGTCCCATAAGGTCACCAATAAAAAATGCGCCTCATTTCCATCTGTTCGCCGGAGAAAATACCGCTTCTTCAATCCGGGTACCGAGCCATAGTCAGGTGCGGCCCGTTCTATCATGAACCGGGTATATTCGTCTGCCTTATCCGCACTTGTCCGTCCATGCCAAAGCCTTGCAATCATGTTGTTTTCCCCTCTTTATTTTCATCAATGGGAATTCGGGCGGTTTCCTTTACCGTTTCCAGTGCAATAACCGTTCGGGTCGACTGCACCCCTTTTATCCCGGCAATCCGATGCCGGACAATTTGTCCCAGTTCATGGGGATCCGCAGCCCTTAACTTCACCAGATAAGCGTCGTCACCCGCCACGAGATGAACTTCCTGCACGGATTCGATGGCCGCCAGGGTTTCCCCGACACGGTCACCCTTGTTCCCCGGTTTTATTTTTACGGTCACAAAAGCCACCAGGCTCTTGGTGAAGTATTTCGGATTCAGCCGAACCTCGTAGCCCTCTATAATCCCCTGTTTTTCAAGCTTCCGAATCCGCTCCAGAACCGCCGAGGGTGCCAGCGCCACCTGGCGGGCGACCTCCACATTCGGAATACGGGCTTTCTTTTGCAAGATCTTCAGTATTTTAAAGCTTATTTCGTCCATTATTCTGCCACTGAGTTTTTTTCAAGATAATAATTCTTGTAACTATCATTAGTCAAGAATTATATTCTTAGCCGCGCGAAAATATTCTTATCCAGATAAAACGCGACAGCCGCATCACTGTCGACTGGCCCAGACAAAAATAAGCTTATCGTCAAGCGGTAATGCTTAACGGATAAACTTATTTTTTTTAATACCTTTACGAAGCTGCCAGATAGAGCGGATTCCCCTCAGGGAACGATAATGCGGGAATCGCCTTTTTCCTCCGCCTCTTTTTTCTGGAGTTCCTTCAGGTTTTCGACCACCTGTGCCAGTGCGCTTTCCATGGCTTTGGGAAATTCATTCATGGCCTCATCGAGATTATTGGCCATGAGCCTGGCTTGAAGCGGTACGGGGCCTTCCGGCGACATCAACTGCGTGTGCCCCAGAAAGATCGGTGTCCGGCTCCTATCTTCGGTTCCATCCTGATTCACCGGAATCAGGCGCCGGATAGACGCCACTTTAAGGTCGGTAAAAGATTCCTCACGATATAAATTATTCCGGTCAACGGCAAAATCGATATCCTTCGGTTGCGCATGCTCACTCATAAACATTCTCCCTATGGGTTTCTATTGGATTGAGTTCCGACACCAATACCATTCCCATGCCCCCCTGTCACGCGAAATAGCCTGGATGGCGATGGTGGCCGGCTCAGTTTTGCGATAACAACAGCATGATACCGGGGATCAATTGAGTATTCCGCCCGTCTATCGTGTAGGCATAATTCGCCTCCACCTGCTTCCGTATAACCTCGGTACCGCTCAGGAAATGCACCCTTACATTGACACGACCGGCAGTGCCCAAACCGAAGTGAAGCCTGGGGGAATTTTCCGCAAGGTATCCCTGGTTGCTGTTCACCTCACGAAAACCGATAAGCTGGTCACTTTCCCCGTTCTGATCTATCGAGTAGACATAAACCTTGGCCCCGAACGCGCCGATTTGACCATTTTCACTGATCAGATCCAGTTCCAACCAGTTGCCGGAAGGGTTGTCGGCCGCATAGATCCTGTTTTCCGAGCCTTTGGAAACCCGGATGAAGTCTTCCTGCCCGTTGTTGTTGATATCGGCAAAGGCGATGGACCGCGGATCAGACTGGTTTGCATCGGGAATGGCAGGCCCCTTGTAAAATCCGCCGTGGCCGTTATTCAGATAAACATGCGAACCTCCGGCAAAAACCAGATCCAGGTCACCATCATTATCCAGATCGGCGAAACCGCCCATATACCCCTTGTCATTAAAGTGGGCCAGGTATGAGAAATGGCCACCGCCGTTATTGCGGTATAGCTCCGATGACCCGGCGGTAACCAGCAGCAGGTCCAGGTCCCCGTCGTTGTCGATATCGGCGGTCGTGATGCCATCGCCCGCCTTGTGGTTTATACCTACTGAAACCGGATCAACCCGCGTGAAATTGCCGTGGCCGTCGTTTTTCAGAATGTTCACCTTGCCCGTCCGGTTGGCGGCGATGATGTCAACATCACCGTCGCCATCAAAGTCGGTGTCCGTCGCCCCCTGGCCGGCCGGGCACCCGTAAAGGGCACCGGAGGTAATCTGGGTAAACCTGAAGTCTCCATCGTTGCGATACACTTCATTATTTTCATGGGAATCACTTCCCCTGTAACCGTTGACGGCAAAGATATCGAGATCCCCATCACCATCCATGTCAAACGCCAGAATCGCCCGGGTTTTTTCATGCCGTGAGTCGAGCGGTGTGCCCTGGATCCGGACAAACTGGCCGTTACCGAGATTTTCGAACAGGTCATTGGTATTGCTGAACGAGCTGACGACATAGGTCGTTGCGTTAATCAGGTCATAGTCGCCGTCATTATCCAGGTCGGCCCAGCACGCGCCGTGTGAACCGCCGTCGGTATCATCAAGCCCGGATACCTGGGTCTGGTCCTGAAAAGTCTCGTTGCCATTGTTATGAAAGTAGAAGTCCGGCACAAGACCCGACGAGCCGTTATACGTCATGTACAGATCCGGCAGCCCATCACCGTCGGTATCCGCCCACATGCCGCCATGCCCGCCGTAGGCCGGGCCGATCCTCCGGATCTCCCGGATGCTGAGTTGCTGGGCGCCGGCCCTTCCATGAACCGGTACGATCACCAAAAGAACAAGTAAACAGACAATTATCCGTACCCCGGTTTTACCATTATGCGCCAAACAGTTCATCTCCACCCTCCCTGAAACAATTAAAGCCGCCAGCATTGCGAGGATCGCGGGTGATCGTACGGAAGATAAAAAGTTTTTTGAAAAGGATGAAACAGAATAAAGATTGTGTACGGGTATACTATCAGTGCGACATGAAGTGTCTTCCGACTTCGACTTCCCGATTATATCAAAATCGCGATCATAAAAACGCATATACCCAATGACGGCGGGTGTCAATCAGAAATGTTTTCATGGCAGCGATCCGCCTCCCTCTTGTGGCGCCGGTGGGTGAATTGCCCTGTTTAATCCGAAGATTATTTGAATAATTTTAACACCTGGGCAAAATTGCTTTTTACGGTTTTATCATGTATAGAAACCGTAAAAGATCGGGCTGCGTTAAGTAAAAAAAGTGAGGCACGTTTAATGAAAGAATACCTGGTAATCCCGGCTTTCGTCTTCTTCACCTTTGTTGGTGTTATTTTACCCTGTTATGCTCTGGAAACCGGGCAGTCTTCCCTGTTATCTGCAGCGGATTTCGTCTGGGTAAAGCCGGGCCGGACCTCTTCTTCGCTTTTGCACAGCCGTTTCCTTGACGATCAATGGTCTGATCCGGAAGTGCTGGTTGAAAGCCGTACCGGCCTGGTCAACACACCGAGTGTCGTGCGAACCGATAAAGGCGCGCTATGGGTGTTCTGGTCGGTCCTGCAGGGAGATGATTCTCAGCTCTTTTCCATGCATCAGACAGAGGGACGATGGTCTGCCCCGAGCACTATTCCTTCGAAAATGCATTTCAACAGCGGCTCAGTGGTTACCCTGGCAGCAGATGGTCTTCCCTGGATATTCTGGGTCGGTAATGACAGCGGAGATGACGATATCTATTCGGCCAGATGGCAAGGCAATGAATGGAGCCGGCCTGTTCGCGTCAATGAAGAAAACAGTGCACCCGACATCCTGCCTTTTTGCGGCCTTGACGGGAAAGGCAGGGTATGGGTGGCCTGGCTCGGTTTTAACGGCCAGCGCTATCAACGGTATTTCTCCTTCTGGGCGGGAGATCACTGGAGCGCCCAGGCGCCTTTCACCGACGACAATCCGCTTTTTGCAATGGCCGAACGCAGGTTCCGGATTCGGCCCAGCCTGCCCGCAGCCGCAGGCAACCGGGCCAGCGGATATCTTGATATCCAGGACGGCAACAGGTATATTCGCTCTTTCCGAATGCTTTTCAAAGGTCCGACACAGTGACAATATCGCTTCAATCGGGATCACCTGCCCTGATGATATAATTCAGGCAGAGCCGTACCGGCTGGAGCGCCCCGGACCCTTAATACCTGATTTTTATCTGGATTTTTTAATGAAAACAAGCAAAATTTATTTTTTAATTATCGCAATTATTCTATTTTCCGGCAGCATTTCCGCCAGGGCGTATGATGGCGTGGTGACCATGGGCTTCGGAGACAGCATCACCCAGGGATATCCCTATGTTCGGACCCATGGCAATGGATGCCATTGTGGGATTTATGAACAATACCTGGAGAAAATGCTTACAGACAGATGTATCCCAAACCTGGTTTTTAACTGGGGAATTGGCGGTGAAACCACTGCCGGCGGGCTGAACCGGATTGATTCAAATATCCAGTCCGCGGTCTCCAGTTGGGGGCACGTCAATTTTGTCCTGCTGATGGAAGGGACCAATGACTATATCTTCGGCATTTCCAAGAGCACCACTGTCTTTAACTTAAGCATGATGATAGATACGATCCGCAGGCATAACATAACCCCCGTTATCGGCACATTGACACCGGATACCCGAACTCCGCACAGAGGCATTCCCGAATATAATACCCGCATCCGCAACATGGCGGCTTCTAAAAATGTTGCTCTCGTAGATCATTATGCGGCCATGGTTGCCAACTGGGGGGCATTGACCTATGATGGGCTGCATCCGAATACGCAGGGTTATTATCAGATGGCGGCCCAGTGGTCTGAGATGGTTGAGGCCCTGCTCGGTCCGGGCAGGAATCATTGCAGGATTCCCACCGGTGCGTATCTTCTCCTTCTGGGCGGGGGAAATTGAAAATTAATTATCAGATTAACCCGACAAATTAATATGTGGCATGATTATATCTGCATGATCTGCTGTTATTTATATCCTTGCGCTCTCACGCCCCTTTGAATCGACAAAGAATTCAACCATCTCTTTTTTTAT